>CAZSVJ010000067.1:0-14455 GCA_964610185.1 uncultured Occallatibacter sp.
AGGCCGAGTTGCATCTGCACCTCGAAGGCACCATTCTGCCCGCCACGCTGGTGGAACTGAGCGCCCGCCATCCGCCGCGGCGGACTCAGCCCATGACACTGGCCGAGGCCGAGTCTTACTACCGCTTCAACGACTTCACTACCTTCATTGAAGGCTTCAAGGCCGTGACGCGGCAGCTCATCGATCCCGAGGACTACGAACTAGTTGCCTGGCGCATGATGCAGCACCTGGCCGAGCAGGGCGTCGTCCACGCCGAGGTCTACATCTCAGTGGGTGTGATTTATATGTGGCGCAACTTCGATGCGCAAGCGTTGGAACCTATCTTCGCCGGCCTGGAACGAGCCCGCGAACGCGCCGAGCGAGAGCTGGGTATCTCAATCTACTGGATCTTTGACGCGGTGCGGCACTTTACTGTTGAGGAGGCTGAGCGGGTCTTCCGCAAGGCCGCCGAACTGCGGCCGCAGTTCCCCTCGATCGTCGGCATCGGCCTGGGCGGAGACGAGCGCCAAGCCGGCTCCGAGCCTTTCCGAGCCCATTACGCCGAAGCGGCCAGCGCCGGGCTTCGGCTCACCAACCACGCCGGCGAAACCACCGGCCCCGAGGCAATTTGGGAGGCGCTCTCGGTCGGCTCGGAGCGGATCGGGCACGCTCTATCCGCAATTCAGGATGCAAAACTCGTTGAAGAACTGAAGGCTCGAGGCACCGTCCTCGAACTCAACCCGACCTCGAATGTTCGCACTGGCGTTTGCGCGTCGTTTGCTGAGCACCCGCTGCGACGCTACTTCGACGCCGGCCTGATGGTCACGCTCAACTCCGACGACCCAGCCTTCTTCGGCTCCGATGTGGCCAACGAATACCTGTTGGCTCACACCGAGCAGGGCTTTACCCGCGAGGAACTGCGCCAGTTGGCGGCCAACTCCATTCGCGCGAGCTTTCTTCCCGAGCCGGCAAAGGCTGCGTGGCTCCTGCGAGTTGACTCTACGCGGTAAACATCTACACTCTGGTAACCTTTCTTCACATCCAATTCATGCAAAACTGGAGTATCATGTTTGTGTAGGAGGCAGGCTCGCATGTCCACTGAACCCGAAACCCTCACGCCCGGCGAAGACGCGAAAGAATCGCGCACCATGCGCGTGATCGGCTGGTTCTCGGTGGGAATGGCAGTGGCCGCGCTCAGCATCTACCTCGGCTACGAACTGCGCAGCCGCAGCAAGTTCAAGAAGCGCACTCCCTACGACTTCTATTCCAACGCCGGCGAACAACACGCCAGCGAGTTCGGCATGGGCATCTAGCGCAACGGCTTTCGCTAGGCCGCAAAACATCCCGTCTTCAGAGAAGAGAAGGCCCTTATGGCTACCACAGTCGCCGATCTTTCAGACTTGCTAAAGGGCATCCCCGCTGGCGCGTGGGTAGCCATCTCTGAACAGCAGCACAAGGTCATCGCCTTCGGAGCGGACCCCCAATCAGTCCTCAGCGAGGCTCGCGAAAAAGGCGAAAGACTCCCGCTGATTGTGCGTGTGCCCGAGCAGAACTTGGCGATGTTTCTTTGATGAAATGGCAAAAGGCACTTACCCCTACGTCGCCATTAATCTGTCACCAGATGAAGCGCATCCGCAAGGAACAGCAGCCTTTCGCCCTCTGACCTTCGCAACCCTCACCGCAGCGAATGGTGAGTCGATCCGATACATGGTGCTGCTGGACTCCGGAGCGGACGCCTGTTTGTTCCCCCTGAGCCTGGCCCTTCTGCTGAAACTGGATTTGCTCAATTTGCCAAGAGCACTCACCAGCTGAGTCGGCAGTAATGCGAACGTAACCTACTACGACACAATCACGATCGATTTGGGCAACGGCATTACGTTTTCTGCCTTTGTGGGCTTCACTCAAGGTATGGACCCGATCGGCTTCGGGTTGCTTGGCCAAGCTGGCTTTTTCGAGAAGCACAGAGTCGAGTTTCTGCATAGCCAGAAGGTTTTTACTGTGGAATCAGAGTAATTCCTGGTCGGGCAAGAGGCACCGCATGATTAGTTCAATGTTTCGCAAGATCGTTCCGTCCAGGGAAGAGGAAACGACCAACGCGACGGCCGAAATGTTGCGTCGAATGGTCCCGTTATGCGCCGTTTGCTGCCAGGGAATGAAGAACCATCGATACGTGGAAATTGGAAGTGCCTTTCAAAAGGCGAACATGGTTGAAATGTTCAGAACCGTCAAGGCTCGCGAATGGTCGAAGGTAAGGGCTTTTTGCGAGTTCGATCCAATGAAGAATGCCGTTCTCGCTTTCGCCATAATGGGGCCCCACGATGGAGGGCTCGTGTTAGCCATCAAGAGCCCATTTGAGCTGTACGAATCAGACGATCTTTACATTGCGGAAGTGCTGCCTGCTCAAGAGATGAGTGAGCTGACGGCTCAAGTTTCCGAAATCGAGTGGAAGTGGATTTGAGCGCACCTCTACAGCATCAACCGCCTGTTCCCTGATCCCTGTTCCCTGCCTTTGAGTTACCCTCGGCTCTTATGGGTCGCATCCGTATTCTTCCCGACCAGGTTGCTAACCAGATCGCTGCCGGCGAGGTGGTGGACCGGCCGGCCTCGGTGGTCAAGGAGCTGCTGGAGAATGCGCTGGACGCGGGCGCAAGCCGCATTCGCGTCGAGGTCGAAGCCGGCGGGCGGCGGCTGATCCGCGTCAGCGACGACGGGCACGGTATGAACCGCGACGATGCCCTACTGGCTTTCGAGCGGCACGCAACCTCAAAGCTGCGCACCGCCGACGATCTACACTTGCGGCCATAATCCTCACTACATCGCCGCTGTGGCAATATGCGACTAGCGCCCGACCTTTAACCGCAACTAACTCCTGACTCGGGACACTGGACCGCACAAAAAGGGCGAATTCAAAGATCCGATGCCGGACGGCAGGATTCACGCCCACCCGCCAATCACCATCCCCACCGCCTCAGCCGCACTCCCGGCCACCCGCATCAACGCCCGGTTCTTCGGCTTCAGGAAACCCGCCTCGACCGCCTTGTCGAGAAGCGCCAGCAGCCCATCCCAATATCCGGCTGTGTTGATCAAGATGCAGGGCTTCGAGTGCAGCCGCAACTGCGCCCAGGTCACCACCTCCAGCAGCTCTTCAAGCGTTCCGTAGCCGCCCGGCAGGATGAGAAACGCGTCGGCCAACTCCACCATGCGAGCCTTGCGCTGGTGCATGGTTTCGACCAATTCGAGGCGCGTCAAACGGGAGTGCGCAATCTCTTTTCCCGCCAGCACCTCTGGCAGCACTCCGATCACCTCAGCTCCGCCGGCCAGCGCCGCATCCGCCACCGCGCCCATCAACCCGGCGATGGCTCCGCCATACACCAGCCCCAACCCCGCCGCGGCAATCGCCCCACCCAGCGCCACTGCCTCAGCGCGAAATGCGGGATTGGTTCCATCGGCCGATCCACAGTAAACGGCCACACGGCGAACAGGAATTCTAGATGATGTCATGATGACTTCAGAATAACGCCGCGCCGCACGCGTTTACTTGTGCTCCAGATACTCAGCGGGCGAGAGAATTGCAACCCCGTGAAAGGGATTCAACTCCAGCAGGTCGCGATCTCCTGTGACGATCGCGTCGGCGAGCCCGTGCATGGCAACCTCAAGAAATTTGTCGTCGCGAGGGTCGCGGCAGGCGCGGATGGGAGACGGAACCTCAATATTCACAGTTGCCCGCAAAAATTCGGCCGCCAGGCGCCGCCTGACCTCTCGCTGAACATAGCGATCGAAGCGGGTTCGTTCGATGACTTCCGTCAGTTCCTGACGAGTGGCGTTGGAGGCTAAAATGACACTCCCTTGCACTTCCAGAAGCACGCGGCTGGGGATGGAGCCTGGAAAAAGAAGTCCGCTCAACACAACGTTCGTGTCCACGACCAGCCGCGCAGGTGCGGTCATCGCTAAGCCAGAATCTCAGCCAGAATCTCTTCGGTCAGGCCGTTGGCCTTGGCCTGCTCCGAGGCAATAGCCGAGAGCCTATTGAACTCCGCCCAGCGGTCCCTGTTCATCCGTTCATACTCCTCGGACGACACCAACACGGCCACATCCCGCTGGTGACGCCGAATGCGCACGGGCCCTCGTTGCGCAGCCTCCAAGAGCGCCGCAAACTGCTGTTTGGCTTGAGTGGCGGAGAATTCAGTCATGTAATCATTCTAAGCCAAAATAATCAAAATGCCTATTTTAGATAAAATGACCAATTTGTCTAGATATATCAGATCTATTCATCGATGCGCCCGCAACCAATCCTTCAATCCGTATCCGCCCTCGCATAGCCCCGAACGTTACACTAGACACAGGACCCTTCCCGCCTGGACGCGCATCTTGCAGCCGCTCATCGACAACCTGAATCCCGAACAGCGCGCCGCCGTCGAGGCCACTGAAGGCCCTTTGCTGATCCTCGCCGGGGCCGGCTCCGGCAAAACCCGCGTCATCACCAGCCGTATAGCGTGGCTGATCCGAGAAAAGGGCGTCGCGCCGGACTCGATTCTCGCTGTTACCTTCACCAACAAGGCCGCCAGCGAGATGGCAGAGCGCGTCGATCGCCTGCTCGGCCACAGTTCATTGGCCAAGCCCCTGATCTCCACCTTTCACTCCCTCTGCGTACGTTTGTTGAGGCGCGACATCGAGGCACTTAAAGTTGGAGGTGAAGGCCTCACCCGTTCCTTCGCCATCTACGACGAAAGCGACCAGCAGGCCATCGTGAAGCAGGTGATGCGGCGCATGGGCCTCGACACCAAGCAATTAACTCCGCGAACGGTTCTTGGCCGCATCTCTTGGGCCAAGAACCACATGGTCGATCCGCAGGAGTACTACCTCGCCTCCAAAGATCCCAACAGCGAGCGCATAGCCCATATCTACCAGGCCTACAAGGCCGAACTGCGCAAGAACAATGCTCTCGACTTCGACGACCTGTTGCTTGAAGCTGTGCGCCTGCTCAAGGTATCGACCGAGGCCAGAGAGCGCTATCAACGCCGCTATCGCTATCTTCTCGTCGACGAATACCAGGACACCAACCGCCCCCAATACGAGCTGATGAAGCTGCTCGCCGGCGAAGCCAAGAACGTCTGCGCAGTCGGCGATGAAGATCAGAGCATCTATTCATGGCGCGGCGCGGATATTCGCAACATTCTAGAGTTTGAAAAGGACTTCCCCAACGCGCGCATTGTCCGGCTGGAACAGAACTACCGCTCGACGCAAATCATTTTGGAAGCCGCCGGGGCCGTGGTCGCCAACAACCTGCGCCGCAAGGGAAAGAAGTTGTGGACCGACCGCCAGGGTGGCTCGCTGATCGGTTATTACGAAGCGCCCGACGGCGAAAACGAGGCGCTCTTCATTGCCGACCGCATCCAGACGTTCCTCAACCAGGCGAGTTCGTCCGACGCTGAAAACCCCGGAGCGGCGCATTGTGCCGTGCTTTATCGGACCAACTCCCAGTCACGCTTGGTTGAGGAAGCGCTGCGCCGCTACAACATTCCGTACACCATGGTCGGCGGCTTCAGCTTTTACGAGCGCGCCGAAATCAAAGATCTGCTCGGCTATCTTCGGCTGGTCCGCAATCCGCATGACTCGATGGCATTGCAGCGAGTGATCAATACTCCAGTGCGCGGCATCGGCAAAACCTCGCTTGAAACGCTCGAACGCATTGCGCTTGAAACCGGCAAGTCCACCTGGGACGCCATCGGCGCCGCTGTCGCGAATCGCCTCATTCCCAACCGCGCGCTAACCGCGATTGAGTCCTTCCGTCAACTGATTCTCGATGCGCAGGCAATGATGGACCCGGACTTTGCCGGCAAGCTATCTGCCGCTGTAGCCGCTGGCGCTGAGTCTGCCGACACCGGCTTCGATTTCGGCGCAGCCACGGCGGACTCAGCCAGCGCGGAGTCAGCCACCAGCTTCAACTTCGGAGGCGACGGCGACCATCCTCAAATGCCCTTGCTCGACGCAAGCAGCTTCTCGCCCTTCGCCGCCCAACCCAAGCGCCCTTTTCTGATCATGCCGAAGCAGACCAATGAGCCCGCGAATTCCACACCGCCCGATCCCGATTTCGAATCGGACGCGGAAGAAGTGGCGGAAGACGAGAAAGGGCGCGGGTCCGCCTTTCGCGCTCCCGGCGATGCCGCCACTCTTCCCGAACTGATTCGCTTCATCATCGACCGCACCGGCTACATCAAGGCTCTTGAAACAGAGGGCTCGCCTGAAGCCTTCAGCCGCATTGAGAACCTCAAGGAGTTGGCCAACGCCGCGCACGACGCCGAGGCACGCGGCGAAACCCTCGCGGAATTCCTCGACCACGCGGCTCTGGCCTCCGACACAGACCAGTTCGATCCCGACTCCCGCGTCACGCTCATGACGCTCCACGCAGCCAAGGGGCTTGAGTTTCCGCTTGTGTTTCTTGCTGGGCTCGAGGAGGGCCTCTTTCCCCATTCACGCACGCTCAACAGCCCCGACGAGCTCGAAGAAGAGCGCCGCCTTTGCTACGTGGGCATGACCCGAGCCATGAACTCGCTCATTCTTACCCGCGCACATTACAGGCGGCGTTATGGCAACGATGCGCCGGAGATGAGCATCCCCTCGCGCTTTCTTGAAGAGGTTCCCACACAGCTTGTCGAGAACCTCGGCGGACGCTCGCCAGCGTGGTCGACGCCCGGCTATCCCAACACCTACGGCGGAGGCTCCAAATTCGGCTCGCGGCGGCCCGGCCATACGGGTGACTTTGCGGAGAAACACTATAACTACGAAGACGAGAGCCAGGAAGCTCACAGCCCCGCCGCAACTCGCGGAGCCGGTGTGGGCGCCGGAAGCAACAACTCGACAGCCAAGCCTTTTGTCGCATCATGGATGACCGCAACCGCAAAGAGTGCGGCGGCCAACTCGAAGCCAGCCTCATCGGCCAAAGTCACGGAAACGCCGCCAGATTCCGTCGACAACATCGCCCGCTTCTTCGGCGGAAAGGCCGGCGCGCTCAAGCCCGGCGCGCTGGCTCGCCCGGCGATGGAAATCCCTGAGCCAAGAGGCGCCACTAACCTGAAAAAAGGCCAGCGCGTGCGCCACGGCAAATACGGCGAGGGTACGATTCTCATGCGCGAAGGCGACGGCGAAGACGCCAAGCTGACCGTTCTATTCATTCGCCACGGCATGAAGAAGCTGATGGAAAAATTCGCCAACCTGCAGAAGATATAGGCCCGAGCATCCCCCGAATTTCGGCGCGTTCATCCGATTTTCGCCGATTGCGATTCATAGTAAACGCATCAAGCTTTAGGGCGGTGGAAGCCAGAGCCGGAATTCTTTCGCGGGTTCTTGTTTTGGAGGGAGCAGGCCAAGGAAATGGCAATGCTTGGCAGTTTGTCGGACGGTTTAGGTGCGTTTGTTCTCACGGATTGTTTTCAATCTCTGGCCAATCTGACCACTTGATTGATACGATAGTTTGGCTCTACATAATCGTTTTACCCAGGGGGGTCCGTGAAGCTCTCACTCCATCGCCGTTGTTGCCGGATTTCAGTTCTTGTGTATTTGTCGCTCTCACTATCGTGCGCAGCCGGTTATTCGCAGCGCCGGACGGAGCCGCTCAAACCCACCGGCCCATGGATGAACACCAGCCTCTCCGCAGATGAACGCGCCGACCTGGTCATTAAAGAAATGACCCTCGACGAAAAGATCGCTCTGCTGCACGGCGTGGGCATGCCCACCGACGAGGCGGTCACTCCCGAGAACGCGGCTTCGAATCGCGGGGTCGGCTACGACGTTGGCGTTCCCCGTCTCGGCATCCCCGGCATCGATATGAGCGATGCGGCGTATGGCGTCCGATCGAGCGGCGCCAACGGACGCTACTCCACCGCGCTGCCCGCCAACGTAGCCGCAGCCGCCAGTTGGGACACCGACGCAGCCTACGAATATGGCGCGCTGATCGGCCGCGAACTTCGCGCGCAGGGATTTAACATGTCGCTCGGCGGCGGGGTGGACATTACGCGCGAGCCCCGCAACGGGCGCACCTTCGAGTATCTCGGTGAGGATCCCATTCTTGCCGGGACGCTCGTCGCCCGCCTCATCCAGGGAACGCAGTCTGCGCATATTATCGGCGACATCAAGCACTACGCCTTCAACGATCAGGAGAGCGGACGCAACTCCGTCAACATCAGCATTGCAGAACGCGCAGCCCGCGAGACGGACTTGCTAGCCTTTGAGATCGGCGTCACCGAGGGCCATCCCGCAGCGGTCATGTGCTCGTATAACCGCGTCAACGGCGACTTTGCCTGCGAGAACAAGTATCTTCTCACCGACGTGCTCAAAAAAGACTTCAAATTCCCTGGCTTCGTTCTTTCCGATTGGGGCGGAACGCACAGCACCGAGCAAGCCTCGGCCGCGGGGCTGGATAACGAGCAGCCCGGCCGCGTCTTCTATGGCGACAGATACAAGGCTGCCGTCGAATCCGGCGCTATCTCCACAGCCGAGCTCGACGAGCATGTTCACCGCATTCTGCGCTCCATGTTTGCCGCCGGCGTGATCGATTATCCGCGCCAGCGCGGCGTCGTCGATCCCTGGGCCGGACTTGAGGTTGCGCGCAAAATCGAAGAGGGTGGAATTGTTCTGCTCAAGAACGCGAACGGCGCTCTGCCGCTGAGTGCCGACGGCCTGCATACAATCGCCGTCATCGGCGCACATTCCGATGTGGGCATGATCTCCGGCGGCGGTTCGGCGCAGGTCGATCCTCCCGGAGGCAACGCTATTTCCCCGCCAGGCCAGGGCGCCACACACTGGCAGGAGGAGATCTGGTTTCCCACATCGCCTCTCAAGGCGATTCAGGCGCGTGCTCCAGGGACAACGGTGAAGTACAATTCCGGCAACGATCCAGCCGCCGCGGCTGCTTTCGCAAAAAGCGCCGATGTGGCCATCGTCTTCGCGTACCAGTGGGAGAGCGAAGGCATGGATCTGCCCAGCCTGTCTCTCGCGCACAATCAGAACGAACTCATCGCCAAGGTGGCTGCCGCCAATCCCCACACGATTGTGGTTCTTGAAACCGGCTCACCGGTGACCATGCCGTGGGTCGATGCTCCAGCCGCCATCGTTGAAGCATGGTATGCGGGAAGCGATGGAGCCAACGCCGTGGGCAATGTCCTGTTTGGCAGCGTCAACCCGTCGGGCAAGCTGCCCAACACATTTCCAAAAAGCGAAGCCGATCTGCCTCATCCGACGGTCACCATGCCGCCGCCCAGGTCGCGGCATTTCTCCGATCCGGTTGCTCCGGGGCTACCTCCGAAAGGGCTCCCGCCGTTCCAGGTCACTTACGATGAAGGCCTCAAAGTTGGCTATAAGTGGTACGACGCGGAGAAGAAACCCGTACTTTTTCCATTCGGCTATGGGTTGTCCTATACGAGTTATAGTTACTCGGGGCTCTCTGTAACTTCGGAGAACAAGGTCAAGGTAGCATTTACAGTTACTAACACCGGGGCGCGCGCGGGCGCTGAAATTGCCGAAGTTTATGCAGCGCTTCCGGCAAGCGCCGAGGAACCTCCCAAGCGATTGGTTGGCTGGAGCAAGGTCAAGCTCGAACCCGGTGAAAAGCGCACGGTCACGCTAGAAATCGAACCGAAGTATCTATCGATCTTCGACGAAGCCAAGAACGCCTGGACTCTCGTCCCCGGCGATTACACATTTCTCGTCGGAGGTTCCTCGCAGGACCTTCCGCTCAAGGCCGGGGTGAATTTGAAATAAGCGAACCGACTCGGCCACAATGGCCAACTGTCCCATCTTTGCGAAGTTTCTTCCGTCGCAAGTGTGGGAAAACGCCGACGCGCCCCCGCCTTGAGTCGATATGGAGGATACTGGAATGGGGGCGACCGACGAGCAGGGCTTTAGCCAATCCGGCGGAGATGATTCATCGGGGCGCGCCGCGGCTTATTCGCAACGATGCGGAGCTTGCCGAGTACACACAGGCCTTATTCGATCTGACGACGATTGCAGACCCTTCACCGGATGAGGAAGAGGCCATCGAATTGATGACTCTGCTGGTGGAACGCTACGAGTCGGAACGCTTCCCAGTGCCGGAGGCCGAGGCTGCGGACGTGCTCCGCGCACTGCTGGAATGGACCGGACTCTCGCAGCGCGACATTGCACCGGAGCTTGGAGGTGAAAGCACGGTGTCGCTGGTTCTTTCGGGAAAACGGCAATTAAGCAGACACCATATTGCACGGCTGAGCCAGCGGTTCAATGTATCGCCGGCGGTTTTCTTTAAAGCAACTTCGAGCTTCTAGCTCATTGCGTTCACATGGTCGGATAGCTATCACTCTTTCCACGGATCAAGCAGTTTAACGGGGATCCCGCGCACGTCGCGGGTGATAATCTGCGGGCCTTTGGTGTGCGCCTCTTCGATGACCTCACTGAACCGAGTCTTTGCTTCTCGGAGCTGCCATTGAGCCATGAGCGCCACCTGCCCAATCAACTAGAATCATAGGCGTTCTGGTTGAAATCGCCTATGCGGATTTTTCCTGGCGCAGGTGCCGCGCCAGGGACCACTTCAGCTCCTCGATCCCCTGGCCGGTTACGGCGGAGATGGCGTGGAACTCCAGCTTCTTTCTTTTCACGTGTGCGGAAAGCTTCTTTAGCTTTTCTGGGTTGGCGGAGTCGATCTTGGTCGCGCAGACAATCATCGTCTTGTTAGCAAGTGGATGGACTGGACCAGACGGCTTGCCGGCGTCGTCCGCGAAAGGGTCCGCCTCCTGGTTGGTGGGAGTGCTTTCGAAGCTGGCTAACTCTCTGTTGATCACCTTGAAGTCTTCTACGGGGTCGGGACGGCCGCTGGCGTCGCTCACATCGACTAAGTGAAGTAAGAGGCGGGTGCGCTCGATGTGGCGCAGAAACTGGGTGCCGAGGCCGGAACCCAGGTGCGCTCCTTCAATGAGGCCGGGCATGTCGGCGACGACAAAAGACTCCTGATCGGGCTCCTCGCCCACAGTGACTACGCCGAGGTTGGGTTCGAGCGTGGTGAAGGGGTAGTCGGCGATTTTGGGCCTGGCGGCGGAGATGCGCGAGATGAGCGTGGACTTGCCGGCGTTGGGGTAGCCGACCAGACCGACGTCGGCCAGGAGCTTCAATTCAAGTCGATAATTGCGCTCCTCGCCAGGACGGCCGAGCTCGTGCTCGCGCGGGGCCTGGTGGGTGCTGGTGGCGAAGTGCTGGTTGCCGCGGCCGCCGCGCCCGCCCTTGGCGATCACCAGCGAGTCATCGCTTTCCGAGAAGTCGTGAATCAGCTCGCCGGTGTCCTGGTCGTAAAGTGCCGTGCCTACAGGCACCTGGAGGATGACCGAGTTGCCGTCGGAGCCGGAGCAATTGGAACCCATGCCATGCTGGCCGCGCTGGCCCTTGTGCTCAGGGTTGTAACGGAAGTGAATGAGGGTGTTGTGGCGCTGCGAGGAGACCATGACGACGTCGCCACCGCGCCCGCCATCGCCGCCCGAAGGACCGCCGCGCGGAACAAATTTCTCACGGCGGAAGGCCATGCAGCCGTTGCCGCCGTCGCCGGCTTTGACGCGAATTTTTGCTTCATCGATGAACATGATTGAACCAAGGAACCAGGAACCAAGGATCATGGTTCAGGGAACATTTGACAGTGGCCAGAGCGGCCAGCGCGCGCCACCAGTCCCGAAAGTAGGATGACGTCTTTCCAGTTTACCGAATTGGGCTTAGAATCTGTTTCAAGTTCGCTTTTGGGACGAGACTACCGAAGCCCGACCTGCCGTTAGAGCGGGGCAAACTAAACAAGTGCATTGCTTTCCCACGGTCTGCCGCGAGCGGGTGTCTCGATGGCAGGGATTCAGTGGAGTTGGACGAAGGCGCTGGTGGTGCTTGCGCTTGTGGTTGCCGTGGGGCGGGTTTCGGTGGCGCAGTCTCCGGCGGCGAATAATGGCGGGACAATCGCGGGCAGGCTCACGGATGTGCACTCCGCTCCTCTGGCCGGGGTCACGGTGGTGGCGCGGAATCAGGCCACCGGTGCTGAGGCGCGTACCACAACGGCCAAGAATGGGAGCTACCGGTTTACCGGGCTCGCTCCCGGCGAGTATACGCTCGAGGCGGAAGGCGAGCATCTGGGGCGTGGGCGGCTGGAAGGTATTTTTGTCGCCGCCGGGCACGAGGCGCGCGTCCAGACGGCGATGGAGTTTGCGCCCGCCGCGCCAAGATCGATTCAGAGGGCGTCTACTCCTGCGATCCAGGCTCCGGCTAATCCATTCATCCAGACTGCGTCTCGTCCAGCCATCAAGACTGCGCCTACTCCGGCGATCCACATTGCGTCTCGTCCGATCATTCTCACTGCATCCAATCCGGCATTCCAGACAATCGTTTTTCCGCCCATCCAAACTGAAAATCTTGCGTTAGTCGGATCTTCCGCCCATTCGCCTGTACGGGCTGCGCTTCATACAATTGCCGCGGAGACGCCGCTGGTGACGACTACGGTGGCTGTGGAGCCGCTGCTTGCGATTCCTATTGCCGGGCAGTCTGCGCCGCAGCCACCCCGCCCTCAACTCGCGGTGGAGAGGCCTGCTGTCGGTCCGCCGGTGATTGCTGCGTCGGCACAAGCAGCGGTTTTGGGTCTGGAATTGAAGGCGCCTGCATGGGAATACGAAAGCAGTTTCACGTTGACCGAGCCTGCCGAAGCCGCGGCAAAGACAGCCATGCTGCTTGCCCAGCTAAGGCTGAAAGCAAAGTTGGCAGCGGATCTTGCAGCAGCGCGGCCGGACATTGAGCCTATGCCCCCGGTGGTGACGACGGTGACCGGCGCTGAGCTACAGGCTCTGCCGGTGAGCGGGCGGCAGTGGCAAAGTTTCGTTCTCGATGCGCCTACGTCTGCAACGGCTACAGGCGGGGCGGCGCAGACTTCACTTCGCGGAGCGGGGCAGGAGCCGATTGAGACCACAGTCGATGGAGCAAGTACCAGGCTGGCGTTTGGCGGACAGATGTCGTCGCTGTCAGCAGGGCAAGACGGGGTGGATCAAAATGGAATGGGCCAGGCTTGGGCGGGTGGGCACGCATTTTCCGTAGCCGAGGCGGCCATCCGCGAGGTGCAGACAGTTGCCGGCAATGTGCAAGCCGAGGGGTCGCGCGCAGCCGGCGGCCGAATGAACGTGGAAACGGAACGCGGCGCGAACGGGCTGCATGGGCAGGGGTTCCTTTTTGATCGGCAGAACACGTGGGGAGCGCGGAATCCGTTTACGCAATGGGTTAAGGAGACGGCGCCCGCAACGGAAACCACTTCGCCTGTATTCACACCTGAGCCGTATACGCCGCCTGACCATGAGACGAACTGGGGCCTTGGCGCGGGCAGCCAGATACGCAGGGACAAGCTTTTCTGGTTTGCCGCGCTCGACAGCCTCCAGCGCAACGATCCAGGGCTCTCGATGGTGAAACATCCCTACCTTTGCGGGAACCCGCCCCAATGCACCGAGCAGACCGGATTCTTTGCTCAACCTTCCAACGACCAGATGCAGGTGCTGAGCGCGCGGCTTGGGTTGAGCAGCAGCAATCCTGTGGCCGAGGGGCTGGCGGCTTATTCCAAGATGCTTGAAACGCTGGATGGGCTGCTCGGGCCGGCTCCGCGCACGGCCACGCAGTGGGTGGGCTTCAGCCGCATCGACTGGGAGGCGGCGGAGCGGCACCGGTTCACGCTGGAAGGAATTGGCGCTACGTGGGATTCGCCGGGCGGCGGGCTAACTAACGTGTCTGAGACTTACGGAAGCAACAGTTTTGGGTCAAGCCAAGCCAGCCAGGAGTGGCTGCTGGGGCGCTGGGAGGGGTTTGTCACGCCGAACCTGCTGCTGGTTACGCAGGGCTCGATGGGGCGCAGTATCGAGAGCGCGCGGCCGGAGACGCCGTCGCCTTTCGAACAGGCGTTCCTCAGCCCCAACGTCTGGGGCCAGTTGCCGCAGATCGTGGTCGACTCGCGCTATGGATTCACAATTGGCAATCCGTCGCGGTTCGGGCCGGGAAGTTATCCCGACGAGCGGCTTTATCAAGGTCAGGAGTCGGTGTACTGGGTGCGCGGCAGACTGCTGGTGAAGGCAGGCTTCGATGTGAGCCATAACTTCGATGTTACTAGCCTGCTGCGTAACCAGACAGGAACTTATATTTACTCGAGTGTTGAGAATTTTGCTTCCGACGCGCTATCTTTTGCGGCATTCGGAGTTGCCGGCGAGTTGAATTCATCTAACCAGCATAATTGCGACCAGACAGGCAAGGTTTGGCGCGACTCGACAGGCAAATTGCGCGGGCTCGGCTATCTGCCTTGCTATGCGTCTTACTCGCAGCTGATGGGTCCCGCGGTTTGGGATTTAAGCACCAATGACTGGGCCGGGTTTGAGACAACGCAGTGGCAGGTTGGTAAGTTGCTGGTCTTCTCCGCCGGGTTGCGTTGGGAGCGGGAGCAGTTACCGCCGCCGATTGC
>CAZSVJ010000068.1:0-14148 GCA_964610185.1 uncultured Occallatibacter sp.
CTGAAAAGCAGGGAACAGGGAAAACTCCAATCCCCGCTTGGGCATTGCCTGGGCGGGGATTTGGTGTTTGCGCTCAATTTGGCGAGTGCGTTCGATCCGCCGTGGAGCCCACTCCGAGTGGTGTCGAGCGATTGATCGCAACCATCGTCAGCGCGACCAGATCTTTGCCAGTCTCACCCATGCCCACAGGAAGGGGTGCAGGGGCGTATAGGCCCAGGTCAGGCTGTCGGGAAGACGGAGTACTCTAAAATCATCGCGGCAGTAGGCAAGCTCGTATAGACTTTCGCGCCATGTTCTTCGCGGCAAAGCCAGCCTTCCATAACGAAAAAGGCGGAACCGATCAAGATCGGGCATCAACTCCAGACGTCCGCGGTCCGCTGGGTCTGCGGACGATTTGAGGGCGCGAAGAGGGCTATCGATCAAAAAGGACGGCAGACTCTTCCACGGATCTCCCTGTAGGCTGGGCAAGGAGAGCCCATGGACGATGTGCAACAACTGTAGGCATGCCAGTAGAGGTTTGTCCTGACCGTTGTTTCGGCCATGGTCCAGGGCTGCTTGCCAATCCACGCGGTCGTCGGCAAAGATGCGCGCCATATCCCCCAGCCACTTGGCGCGAAACCAGGCGTGGTGGCCCCCATGACTGCTCAGGTAAAGCACAAGGTCGATGGGATTCAAAACCTGATAAGAACGCCCTTGCCAGACAGAGGTGACCCTCATCGCCCACTGGGCGGCGGCCTCACCTGGCAAATCCCAATGATTGCGCCAGTGGAGCTCCAGAATGCCGCCCCGTTGGGGATGAATGAATCCAAGGTGGTGCTCCGCCTCCCGGAGTCTCTCCTGTTGGCGGGGGGTGATCGGAAAGTACGTGTTATCCAGACGCCAACCCAGGCTCTCCAAGCAGGCCTGCGCTCGGCCAATATCGTCCGGGGCGACGGCCAGGTCCAGGTCGTTGGACTGGCGCAGTCCCAAGTCACCGTACAGATCGAGGGAGAGAATCGTCCCCTTCAGAGTCATGACGGGAATTTGAGCCCCGTCAAAAGCCTTCACAATCTCCGCTTGCACCAGGGAATGCCGCACCGCCTGGATGCGGCAGGCATCGCTACGCACTTGCAGGCCCTTGCGCACGAATTCCGGAATCTCCAAACCGGGCACACGCTTTAGGGCAGCCCAACTGAGCGCCGGGATGCGGTGACGATCCACCAGACGGAGGTATTCCGTCCAGTCCGATCCGGCCTCGATGGCCTCTCGGATTGCATCTTCCTGCTTTTCCCGCCATGAATCCGGGGCCAGCCATGAGGTGGCAATGACCAAGCGGAACGCGGGGCTGGTTCCCCGCAGCCAATTAGCCTTAGCCATGGCCGATCTCCCGCATCTGGGCTGTCCAGGAATTGGCATAGGACCCGCCAAGGGCGACAAGTTCCGCATGAGTGCCGGATTCCACCACTCGCCCCTTGTCCAGAACATGAATGATGTCGGCGTGCATGGCAGTGGTGAAGCGATGGGTGATCATAAGCCCAGTTCTGCCCTCGGTGAGTGCGCGAAAGCGGCCCAGCCAGTCCTGCTCCGCCCAGGAATCCATGGAACTGGTGGGCTCGTCCAAGATTATCAAGGAGGCGCGCCGAAAGAAAGCTCGCGCCAGCGCAATCCGCTGCCATTCTCCCCCGCTCAGTTCCGCTCCTCCAAACCATCTGCCGAGCAGAGCGTCGAAGCGCCCTTGGAGCCTTTCGATAGGCTCCAGCGCCCCCGCATCCTGGGCTGCCTTCCACATGCGGTCCAGGTCTTGAGCCGCTTCCACATCTCCGAAGGTAATATTGTCTCCAACCGAAGCGTGATAGTGAACGGGGTCTTGAAAGAGGACTGTAATCTGACGGCGCAACGCCGCCTGGTCCAGTGACCGAATGTCTACCCCATCTACCAGAATTCGTCCCGCATCGGGGTCGTAGAAGCGGCAGAGCAGCTTGATCAGGGTACTCTTCCCCGCCCCATTGTGGCCCACAAGCGCAACGATCTTTCCTTTTGGGATATTCAGGTCGAACTTGTCCAGTGCTTGGTGGAAGCCGCCGGGGTAGGTGAAGCTGACGCTCTCGAAGCGAATGGAATCGCTGATCGGAAGCCCAGCTTCTCCAGCCGGGCCGGAAAGAATGGCCGGTTCCAGTCGCAAGAATTCGTCCAGGTTCTCAACGAACAGAAGACTGCGGTAGATCTTGCCGGATGAATCGAGCAGAGATCGAAGCAGCATCTGGCACTGCTGGAAGGCCTGAAAACAGAGCAGCAGGTCTCCCAACCCTGCTTTTCCGATCAGCGTGCGATGCAACATCCAGCCCAACCCGGCGACGCTGCCGCACCAAGCCAGAGATCCAGCTCCTAACTCCGTAACAGCACCCTGCCTTTCAAGGCGCAGCTTGCCGTCCCGGAGGATCTTGCGAAAGCTCTCAAATGCGTTGCGATGGTAGGCGCCCAGATCGAAGAGGCGTAACTCCGCGGCAGCGCTTCGTTCGGTAATCAACCAGTCGAGATACCGGGTTCGCCTCTCCAGAGTTGTATGCTCCAAATTCCAGCGGTGTTCCTCAAGAATGTGGCGGGCCACGAGAAGCAGACCGGGAATTGCGGTGAAAACCAGCAGCAGCGGCAGCCACCTGGCGTAGGTCCAGAGAATGCCGGCCAGCACCAGAAACCCCAGCCCGTTTTGGACCAGCGATCCCAGGCTCTCCAGCAAAGCCAGGGGTTGGGATATGGCGTCAACTCTAGCCCGATGCAGTTGATCGTAGGACTCAGGACGGTCATAGAAAGCCAGATCAAGGTGAAGGGCCTGAACGTGAATCAGACGATGAACCTCGTCCTGAACCCGCTCCGCCTGCACGGCCCGAACCCAGGAAAGAGCGCTGGAAAAAAGCTGCCCAGTGATCCATAAGGCGGCGATTCCCAAGGCGGGCAGCGCAATTGCCGCCCACCTTGGCGATGCCACAAGCCGGTTCACCAAGGTCCTGAGCAGCAGCGCCTGACCGGCAGGGATCAGTCCCTGGCCCACCAGAAGGGCGCTCCAGGCCAGGGTCCATCCCCGGGCCGCCCGCCAAACCAGGACAAGGGCGCGACGGCCAGCGGGCAGCTGGCGAAAGAACTGGCTAACATGGCTGCGCAGCATGGATGGTAGGAACCTCAAGAGCGAGAATCGGCCAAGCGGCGAAGGAACATTCCAACACCCAGCCCTCGCGTGAGAATGGTGACTGCCCTAGCCGTCGTGCCGGGATCGACCTTTGCGACAAGATCGTCGAGGCAGCGGTGGAGCAGCGGCATGTCGAGGAACGCCCGGGCCTCGGGCAATGAGTCCAGAGAACTGAGGATTTCCCGGAACGCGGGCAGTTCGCGAAGAATGCGATGGCCGACATCGGCGGCCTGGAGCCCTTTATGGCGCCCGTCCAGCACCGGACCGGGCAGCCGGGTCCGGAAAGCTCTTCGCATAAGCCAACTGCTTTGGCCTTTCCGGCGAAACTGATCGTCGGGAACACGCAGAAGGAACTCCACCAAAGAGAGATTGGCGGTTGGATCGAGGGATGAAAAGGAATGCCGGGCCGCTTGCTCCGCTCCAATACCGAACCCAATGCCAGAGACAGGCGAGAAAATACGGAGGCGGGTATCCTCAAGAGGCGAGAAAGTGAATGTTGGATCGTATCCTGCGGCGCGCATCCGGCCATTCAAATCCAACCCCGAAGCCATTTGAGTGTTGAGTGCCGAATAGGCCTGCCAAGCGTTGCGGGACGATTTGAGGCGTCGAATCGCTCGCACCGCCGGCGTGAGCAATGGTTTCAGCAATTGCCGCTTCAGCGTGAGCCATGGGTTCGGCTCGCCATGAAGAAGCAACTGCCAAGCGATTGAAGGGTTTCCCTGCAGGAGCGCCCGGAGCGCCGATCCATTGCCGGACCAGGATACCGTTGCATTCCCAAACTTCCCAGTCAGTAGGGCTCCAGCCCCGGACTGGGAGACAGCGTCGTTTATGCCCTTGAGCCAGAATTGGTTGCTTGCCCCATGGCTTGGGCCGTCATGAGTGTCGAGCAGGTATTCAATGCCCCCTATTACCCCGCAGTTGGCCGCATCGATTGCGACATGCTTAACATTCGCCCCCGCCATTGCGGCCGTCGCCTGAGCCAGCTCCCATTCGTTGCCCAGCCTCTGTTCAGGCGCCCCGTCTGGAGGAAGGCAAGGCACCGAGGTGTAAGCCGTAAGGCTGCGGCCCTCGCCGGCGAGAAGCGGGGCTGCCAGGGACACAACCGAACCTGAATCCCGGCCGCCGGAGAGCTCTGCCGCGACTGGCCTTTGAGTCCGCAGACAGCTCTGAACCGCCCGCGTGTAGTGCTCCATAAAAGCTTCTTCGTACTCCGCATCGCTGCGATAGATGAGCAAATCGCGGCCTTGCGGAGACCAATGACGCCAGCTTCGGGGCTGGCCATCGGGCCCCAGGCTCATGGCATGAGCCCACTCCAGTCGCCGGAATCCCTTATAGGCGGTCAACTGCGCATCGTGTTGCCAGGAGACCAGCACCTGCGCAAGCCGGAGAGGGTCGGGTTCCTTGGCCACGCCGGGCAGCGTAAGCAGAGCCTTGAGGCTGGATGCGAAGGCAATAAAGCCCTTGCCTTCATAGTAATAAAGGGTAGCGCTTCCGCAGGCGTCCCTGGCCAACAACAGACGGCGTTCCCGAGCATCCCAGGCAGCCAGCGACCAGTCTCCCTGGAGATGTGAGCAGACTTCCTCGCCCCAACGATCAAAAGCCAAACTTATGAGGTGCCCGTCAGACAGCCGGTGCGCCTCCGGTGCCTCGGATGGCGAGACACTCAACGCCTCCAAAAGCGCCGCGCGGTTGTCTAGACGGGCAGCACTGACCACCAGACCGCGTGCGCCCCGAACCGGTTGCCTTTCAAAGGCATCCTCCGGGTTGACCTCCAGCAGCAGATGACCCAGGCCGAGCGATCCCTCGACCTTCGCGCCTCCCCCCTGGGGGCCGTAGTAAAGCATGGCCCCCCTCATTCGGTCAAGTTGCTGAGAAGTCACCGGAGCGCCGTCATATTGATACATACCGTATATGCCGCTCATGGCCTTCTCCGCGCAAAGGTCGTGAAGGCTTTGAACCGCTGGTGGCCCGGACCCCCCGTAATTATGCAGGAACCAAGGCGCAGCCACGCGTGAGCGTCGAATCCCATCGATTCGCATTGTGAGACGCCAAAGCTTACGGTTCCATCCAGTCCGCGACGCCGCAGCATCCATGTGGCAGCCAGCGCCTGGGCAAAGCAGCGGCCATCCCACGGAACTCGCCGTGCCATGGCGCCCACTGCCCACCCGACCTCTTGCGCTGCGCGGATCTCTTCGGCTGTGGCCGTGGCCGGGCCCTCGGCGCCTGGCGTCCCCAGCCATACGGCAATACGCCGAAAGGGCAACAAGGACATTGCAGCCCTTGCGATCAGCAAAGCGATTAGTGCCTCCCCGAGGAGCCATCTGCGGGTCCCCGGCAACCTCGCTGCACGTTTCACGTCATCCCACACGCAAGAGGCCTTCCTGTTCCATCTTAGCCAGAAACCCTTCCAGGTCCGCCGCGCAGGCCTCGGGCGTAACCTGATATTCCATCACCAGCCGTTCGACTAGAGCCGAAAATGTCAATGGAGTTTCCAGCTCTTCCCAAATGCTTCGGGCAGGCCCCTTGAGGCCGTAGTACGCGCCGGCGTCGATACTCATCAGGACCGTCTCCTGGTCCAGCTCCGTTGCCAGCATACCCTCGGCTCGGGACAACGTATCTTGTGGATTGAAGCTGCGCATCTAGTCCTTCTCCTTCGATGGGCTCTCACCAAAGCATGCCGCCCATGCCGATTCGAGAAAGCCGACCAATCCCTCGATCGCTTCGGGATCGCGCCGCCGGCTCACCGCCACCATCGTAGTCTGCCGCGCAATCAGCCCAGCCATCCGCATCAGATCGCTTTGCGTTGCCTGGCCTTTCAGGTAAGAGGGGCGATAAAGATTTTCCAAAAGGCGTTGCACGCGGTCGAAGCCGCGAAGCACCTCGAATTCAGGCGTGCCGCTGTCGTGGTCGGCGAGGATATGAATCGCCCGGAGCGGCGTCGGGTGAGGACAGTAACCTTCACCCATAGGCACCACAAATTTGTCGACGTCAAAACGTGCCCCGAGGGGAGCTCCGAGGCGCTCGTACGCATCGGTGCAGAGCCGAAACTGGGCAAGCGCGGGAAGAACTTGCAGGCCTTCCGGCATGGACGACACGGCGCAGACGTCGTCCGAGAGTAATCGGTATCCGTTGCGATGAAACTGCGCGGCCACTGTGGACTTACCGGCGCCCTGAGCCCCGACGAAAATCACCGCGCCCCAGGGCGTCTCCACAGCGCTCCCATGAAGTGGAAACAACCCGCGCTGGTAGAGAAGCGCGCCCATAG
This sequence comes from uncultured Occallatibacter sp., assembly GCA_964610185.1. GTDB lineage: Bacteria > Acidobacteriota > Terriglobia > Terriglobales > Acidobacteriaceae > Telmatobacter. The sequence continues at coordinate 6,429 of CAZSVJ010000068.1, forward strand.
CCGAACCTAGCAGGAACAGGCGTATCTTTTCGACCGGGACATCCGGAAGCGGGGTGATCAAAATGCGCTGCCCTTCCTCCACACGATACTGGGCTACCTGCTGCACCGCTAGGCGAAAAACGCCCGGGTGAACTTCGTAGAAGCCCCCCTCCAGCGGTTCCATAGCGTCCGCCGTTGCAGGGAGCAACTGGATGGTTACATCCGGAGTTCCCGATTCGGAAGAAAGAAATGGAAGCTCGGGACACTCCAACTCCGCGTGAATGCGAAGGCCATACGCCCAGTACACTTTCAGGGACATCATGAACCTCGGAGAGGGCGGTGATCGAGAGTATCTACTCGCCCCGCACCGAACTCTGTCGCCGCGACGGGCGAAGATCGAGGGCTATGAAGCTTACGATTTAACAGAATTGTATTTGCTCCCCGACGTTCAAGTCAAAAACCTAGCTTGATTCTACAGGAGCTTGTCTGGCCGCTAGTCCATTTGCATAGATGCTGGAGTGGCCAACTCCGATGGCTGCGCAAGGCCAGCCCGCAAGCAGGGTGGAGATCCGACAAAAAACCAGCCCCGTGGAGCATTGCTCCACGGGGCTGGACTGTACGGTTTAAGTTTCAACTCCCGGAAAGCTTCGGGAGTTGAAACCGGAGTGTTAGTAGGTGCAGCTCGGGATTCCCCACGTCCATCCAATTGGATCGACGGTCAGGGCAACGCTGCATGTCTCGACAAATCCCCACTCGTCGGTTGTCAACAGGCTGACGGTGAAGTGTCCCTGTGCGTTGGTGTTGAAGCTGAAAGCGCTTGTCCCTTGGCCGGAAACCACGGTGAGAAGCGGGGCATTTACGCTCCAACTGTAATTCGTGATTTCAACCCCAGCTGCGGGGGTGAATGCGGCTTGGATAGGCGGCGCAGGCGGTGGGCCCGCAACATACGGGACTGTGGACAGCGTGCCGTCCGAGCTTGGAGTCGGAGTGCTGAAGCCCTCGAGTCCATTGAAGACCTCGGTGGCGTCGGCAACAACCAGAGCTGCCCCGTTGTATCCGCCAACTGCGAGCGCCGATCCATTCTGCAACAAGCTGGACGACGCGAGCGTACGAGCGTAGTTCAAGTTGCTGGCCGGCTGACTGGCATTGAGCGTTGTCGGCGCGGTCGGGCACTGCGGGGTGTACGAAGCGCAAATCGGAAGAACCCAGTTGGGATTTACGATCTCAGCCGACTTCAATGCCGCTCCGGTGCTGCTCGTTCCGCCGAAGATGAGAACATCCCCGTTCTCCAGCAGAACTGCTTGGTGATTCTGGCGTGCGGTTAGCAACGTGCCCGCAACGGGATTCGGTACAACGGCGCCACCTGGCGTTGCCGTACCTAGCCCGTAGAAGCCGCCCGCTCCGCTGTTGGCCGCTGGATCCCAGATGATCAGCGTGTTCTGGACGGTACCACTCGCGTTGCTGCCGCCGGCGATAAGAACTCTACCGTCCTTGAGCAGGGTAGCCGTGTGGTTGACGAGTGGCGCCGGCAGTGCGGTGCTCGCGGTCGGAATTGCCTGAGCAAAGAAGTCACCCGCAGTACCTGCCAAGCCTACTCCAAGGTTGCCATGGGCTCCACTAGCGTCGTTGTAGAGCGTCGTCGGGTAAAGCGTTGTCGATGGAGCACCCGCCGTCCAGTCAGCCGCCCATGGATCGTAAATGTCCACGGCGTTGACCGGTCCCGCGGCGCCCTTGCCGCCTGTGATCAGGATGCGCCCGCTGGGCAGCGTTACCGATGCGGCGCCTGCGCGGGCTACGCTCAGTACGCCATTGGAGGCAACGATTGCGTCGTGCGTACCCGGAGTTGCACCCGGAGTAAACAAGTAAGCAGCGTTGTAGAAGTTGTTGAGATCGCCGTTTTGACCACCCGCCAGAAGTATGGACTGGCTAGGCAGCAGAGCGGCAACCTGCTGAGTGACGGGTAGCGGCAACGACACATTGGACGAAGAGTAGGCCATCGTAGCCGTGTTGTAGTAGTCAAGCCCCGTCTGGCCATCGCTGGAGCCATCCGAGCCGCCCGCGATCAGTATGTACGGTACTACGTCGTTGAACAGCGTAGCCGTGCCATTCAGGTGATAACCAGCGGTGGATCCGCCACTCGGCGTCCAGGTGCCAGTGGTAGTGGTTAATGGGGCGTAGATGTCGTCGTTCGTCAGAGGAGGCAGACCAAGGGTCTCAAGGCCGCCGCCGATGAAGAAGTCGTTCGCAGTGGCTCCGCTGGGCAGCAACAGGCTATAGGCCTCAAACCTCGGGGCGTTCAGCGTGTTGGTACTCGTTACCGTTGTCCAGGTACCCACATTCACGATCAGTTGGACATTGTTGCTGGTTGTGGTGGGGCTTGTGATTAGCGGCGGAACGGTGAAGAAGTCGCTGTTAAAGTTCGACGCCACCGCGTAGTAGGTTCCGCTGTCTTCCAAGCACGCATGATTGATGACCAGCGTGTCGGCAACGTACTGGTTGGGGATAAAGCCGAGGAAGTCGCAGAGCGACAGCGAAACAAATCCGTTCAACGGTAGATCTGGTCCACCGGCGATTGGATTGTCTCCGACCTCATACCATGTGTATTCGGTGGTATTGCCCGTCAGTGATTTGTCGGTAGCCGTGATGCATGCGTTATTCCCCTGCGCAATCGGAGCACTTGTCCACGTGCTCGTATTGCCGGGGTTCGGGCAGTTTTGCAGCGTAGCCACGACGTTTGTGGGCTGCAAGACAACAAACAGCGTTACTTCCTGAGGCGAGGTCAGGAAGGCGTCGCTGTAGACCGTCCCGACTGCGTTGGTTACTGCAACCCTTACTTGCATGTTGTCTGAGTACCCCTGAACAGGAGCAAGTAGTTGGGAAGAGGCCGTTCCCCAATTCTTCCAGCCACCGATCGGATCGAAGTACTGCCACTGATAGGTGTAGGTGGTCGGATAGGGGCTCCCAGTGAGAGTCGTCGAGAACGTGATGTCATTCCCGGCAAGAACGGTCGGCGTGAGGCTTGAGTTCAGCGCGGTGACAACAACGTTTGCCGGGGTGGTGATGGTGTTCTGGACAGTCACTGTCGTCGGCAGCGAAAGCACCGTCAAGGTTACCGGGGCGCTGGCCACCGAGTTTGGAACACCATTCAGCGTGTTGGTAACGACGACATAGTAGTAGTAGACGCCGCCGGCATTGGGATTGGCGCTATAGGTCTTAGCTGTGGCTCCCCCTACTGACGCGATGCCGGTGCCGGTGCAACTGGTTGGCGTAGCGAGCTTCGGAGATGCGGAATTGGATGTCGTGCACCACTGATAGGTGACGGTGTTGGTCGTCGCGCCGATGCCGCCCTGCGTAGGGGGGGTAAAGGGCGCGTAGGACGCGGTTAGTATAGCGGGGCCGGGCGCGCCATATTTGTAGGCGGGGCCTGGGTTGTTGGCGGTCGAAGTGATGGTGCAGTTGGCCGCGAGGCCAACGGTGCCCGCGCAGGTGGCTGCGACGCTTTGGGGCTGGGCAACCACATAGAGGGTTTGCTGGTTGATGCTTGGCGCCGAGCCCGCGGCATTGGTCACAATCACCTGGACCAATAGGCCGTCCTCGCCTGTTGTCGCAGGGGAGATTGTCAGGCTTTCAGCGGTTCCACTGGTGAACCCGCTGCCTCCGGCCGCTGGGAAATTCTTCCAGCCTTGGGAAGGATTGAAGTACTGCCACTGGTAGTCATACAGGGTCGGCGCACCGAACGCGAATGCGTTGAACGTGATTGACCCGCCCTGGAGGATGGTTGCAGTGGCTGCAAAGGGAGGAGAACTCACGTTGTTGAAGATGTGCGTTATCGGAATAATGCCGCCGGTGATACCAGGGGCAATATTCGCGGAATTCACCGAAGACTGAGCGGAAATACCCAGGCTGCTGGTGGCCAAGCACGACAATTGCAGAGTCCTTCCCGTTTCAGTGGTAGGAATCATGAACTCGATCGTGGAAGTGTCCCCGGTGTAAATACCATTGGCGCCCAGGACGTAATTCGGGTATAGCGCGCTTCCGCCGGCTGGGAGCGTGAGAGTTTGCCCGTCAACCACCGTCCAGGCATAGTGTATGCCCGAGTTTGGCGTGTTCGACCCGCCGCAAGTGGCCGCAAGATATTGCCCAGCCACAGCGTTGTTTGCGACAGTGATCGCCGCGCTGGGGGTGGGAGCGGTAAGCTGGGCCGGATCCCAGAATTTTTCCGCCGAGGCAACCGAGGCGCCGCCGGTGCCGGTGCCACCGGCCACGACAACGTCGCCGCTAGGAACCAGCACGGCAGCGTCGGCGTCGCGCGGCGTGATCAGCGGTTGAGTCGCCGTGAAGAGATCGGTGGTGGTGCTGAAGTATTCAGACGCCGCCGTGGCGCCGCTCGATGTGAATCCGCCGGCGATAAGAACATTTCCGGCAGCGGTGAGGGTAGCGGTTCCCTGGTCGCGCGCCGTAACCATGGTGGCGGGAAGCGCGCTGAAGGTGCCGAGGGTTGGATTGAATATTTCGGCCGAATTGACAGGCGTACCGACCGAGTTGATGCCGCCGGCGATCAGAACATCGCCATTGGGCAGCAGTGTCGCGGTATGGTAGGCGCGCGCAATGGTCAAAGTCGAGGCGGTAGCTGTCCATGTGTTTTGGATGGGATCGTAGATTTCCGCCGAGCTGATCGGGCCAAGGGCATTAAAGCCACCCGTAATTAGCACCCTGCCGTCCGCGAGAATTGTCGCCGCATGGTCGTAGCGGGCAACGTTCAATGGTTGCGCCGCAGACCAAGTCCCGGTGGCGGGGTTATAGAGCTCCGCGCTGTTCAGAATCTGGCCGTTGTTGTTGCCGCCGGCCGCCAAGACCAAACCGTTGGGCAGGAGCGAAGCGGTGTGACCGTCCCTGGCAGTAGTCAGGCTCCCGGTGGAAGTTAAGCTCGTCCCATATGTATAGATCCAGGCAGCAGCGCTGTCGGTTGCGCCGTTGAGTCCGCCGGCGATAAGAACCGTGCCGTTGGGCAGAAGAGTGCTGGTGGGCCGCACGAGCGGATAGGGCAGCGTCTGCGCAGCCGCGGTCCATGTCTCCGGGCCGCTTGGCGCCGCAGTCACCCCGGGGTGCGCGTCCACATTGATGGTGGTGACACCGGCGTTGTTCTCAGGATTGTTGCCGCCGATGGCGATCAGAGGACCGTTGTTGGCCAGGAGCGTGAGACGCTCGAATGTCTCGGCGCCGGATGGAAGCGTTCCATCTGCTGCCCATGTCGTCCCGACTGTCAGCGTCACGGCGCTGCTGTTCGCGGGATTGGTGGAACTTGGAGCGCTGGCGTCGGATACTACAAACTCGATCAGCAGGCCGCCTGCCGACGTCGGTACGTTTGAAATCTTGAGGGTCGACGTCGTGCCATTTGCCACAGTCTGAGGGTTTGTATTCGCCGGAGTGATCGCGACGGTCGCGCCTTGGAATATGCCGACTCCGGCACCGGGCACGATGGGCACCCAGGACCCGGCGACCCCATCCCAGTAATCCCAGGTGTAGTTCACGGTTGAGTAGGCGCTACTGCTACCTGCCCCGGTAAACGTGACCACCGAATTAGGACCGGTGACGTCTGCCCCGGCCGGGACTGCTTGGCTAGTGGGAGCTGTGGTAATGCTTGGGGTTGCCAACAGGTTGATGCTGAATCCGCACAACATGAGCGAAACAACAGAAAGAAAGCGAAACCACCGTCCGAATTCCGATACGCGCATAATGTCTCCCTCGTCACCAGTCTCTGGGTAGCCATCCAGGTATTTCAACAACGATTTAATTGTCTTGCAGCGGTGTCTCCAACGCAGAGGATTCAACCGCTACCATCGTGCGGCACTTTTCCCGCCATAAATCCCCAAAAAACATGATGGGGAGCGGAGGCAGGGAACTGCCACCGTCAACAGAAGCAAGCTGTACACGGCCTGGGAAAATTGCTTAAGTTCACAAGCGTGACCATAGTTTCAGGAACTGCCCCTAAATAAAAGCAGATAAACAATCCTTATGTCAAGGGGCAGATTAAGTTTTTTTTATCTCTGGCCGGCGTTTGTTGTCTGCAAGCCAAATCGATTTTCCTTCCCCAAAGGACCGCAGGGCAATTACCGCGCCTTGGGACTCAACTCCCAATTACCGCCGTTTGGGTCCCGCTCAGCTAAACTCAACTCTCCGTTGCGTTTCCCCATGCAACATCATCCTTGAGGAATAACATGGCATGTAAACGATTTCGGAAGGACAAAGCGATTGTACATGTTCTTCGTTACTTTGGATTAAAATCTTCTTAAGAACAGCGCTTTGTCGCTTATCTTGCCGATCCGCGAAGGCCGTTTTGCGGCCTTCGGTGACATTTTGTCCCAAACCGGGTCAACTGTTGCCGCTTTTGGTACAAATCCTCGGTACCGGGCGCCGATGAGGCGAGCAAAATACTGCACGCTGACAAATCTTTGCGCTATCCCGCCGGCGATTATTTGCGCTAGAATGCTTGCGAAGCCATTTCCCCAGCGTTGAAGTCTCCCTGGAATTCCTTCTTCGCATTTTTTCCGGCCTGCGCGTCTTTAGTTTTCAAGCGGAAATTTGAGGGCCTGAGAGCCACGAACGAAGATGTCGGCCCACGAGGGCGACGTCAAGCTCAGTTCCACTTTGGATAGGTGCGCGTAATTTTCGCTTCGGCAGTCTGGCGATTGAGGATGCTGGATCGTACCCTGTTCTAAATGCAGCTCCGCATCGTGTTTGGTAAGAGACAGGAAGTTCAACATGGGTAAGTTCGATCGGCGGATGCTGCGTTCAGCAACCTGTGCCTTTGTCATTCTGCTTTGCAGGTTCTGCGCCGGGCAGCAGAACCCATCTGAGCCGAATCCGCCCGCACAAACCTCGGCTGCGCAAGCCATTCCTGCGCAAAGCGCGCCCGCACAGGCCGCGCCATTACAGACAGCGCCTGCTTCGCTGCCGGACGCGCCTCCCGCCGCAACCGCGCCTGCCGTTCCTGCCTACGAACAGCAAACCAGACGAATTATGGGCGTGCTGCCCAACTTCCGCTCTGTGAGCGCCGGTGCGAAGGTGCCTAAGGAAACCACGCGCGAGAAGCTGATCACGGCGACGGAGGACAACTACGATTACACGTCGCTGCTGTTCGCCGGATTCATCGCGGCGGACTCGTTTGCAACCAAGTCGACGCCCGAGTTTCATCAGGGTGCAGCCGGCTTTGCGCGGTACTACTGGCACACGGTGGCCGACCAGTCGGTGGAAAACTATTTTGTCGAGATGATCGTTCCGGCAATTTCTCACGAAGATTCCCGCTATTACGCGTTGGGCACCGAAGGCGGAAGCTTCCTGCACCGGGCAGGTTACTCGTTCAGCCGCGTGCTGATCACACGCACGGAAACGGATAAGCGGACGTTCAACTACTCTGAGGTCATAGGCTCAGCCGCGGCCTCCAGCATATCGGGATTTTACTACCCTTCAAAAGAGCGAACCGTCGGAATCGGCTTGCGCAATTGGGGGCTCGATGTTACCTACGACGCCGTAACTTTTGTCTTCCACGAATTTTGGCCGGACATCCGTCACGGAGTAGGCGGCATGTTCGCCAAGAAGGCGGTTGCGAATCCGTAGGCTTTCGCAATGCTTCTTGAAGCACGACCGCTGGAAGGCTAACTAGCGTCTCGTGCGCCGAATTCGAGATCGTCGAACCGGCGCCACTTATAAATTGCAATCGATAAGATCCAGCTCACGGCAA
>CAZSVJ010000069.1:0-14085 GCA_964610185.1 uncultured Occallatibacter sp.
GCATTCACCGTGATTGGCGTGATGAAACCCAAGATGCAGGAAGGCGACAACGACGACAGCAACCGGAATATCTATATCCCCTTCAACACCAGCAGCGACCTGATGGACACGAAGTACCTGGACAGCATTTGGCTCGATTATCGCGGGGATCACGAGATGGTGGAGAAGGCTCTGCGCGAGACCATGGGCGCGGCGCATCATTTCAGGGCTTCAGATCACAACGCCATGGGCGTGGCAAACTTGATGTCCCAGGTCATCGTGTTTCGCCTGTTGTCGATCGCGTTGTCGATTCTGCTTACTTTGGTAGGCGCACTTACGCTGGGCATCGCCGGCATCGGCCTCATGAATATCATGCTCGTTGCCGTCCAGCAGCGCACCCGCGAGATCGGCATCGAAAAGGCGCTTGGCGCGCGCCGGCATCATATCCTCATCCAATTTCTGGCCGAGGCAATGGCCATCACCGGAATAGGCGGCGTGGCCGGCATCGGGCTGGCCTACCTGGTCTCCGCCCTGGTGGGCCGCATTACGTTTTACAGCGCCCTGGCAAAAAACGCGGAGAGCGCCGACATCCGTCTTATCATCTCGCCAACTTCGGTCGTTGTGGCTACCGCGATTCTCATCGTTACCGGCCTTGTCAGCGGCATGATTCCAGCCATCCGCGCAGCCAATCTCGATCCGATCGAGGCGCTGAGGTACGAGTGACAGTGGTCAGTGTTCAGTTGTCAGTGGTCAGTAAGAACGGAGGTCAGTTGGTATCTTTGATTGCTCACTCCTTGAGGGATTCGAGCAGCGCGTAGATCATCTTCCCGACCTCGTGCGACAAACCCTCTGCCTCATCGATTGACATTGAATCCTCTAATCCGAGCGCCCGGGCTATCTCCAATTGCGTTTGAAGCTCGAAGTTCGAACCGCGTGCGATGCCCAGGAATTGCCTGAATTCACCCGTTGTAAGCCTTCCTTGTCCTTCCGCGATTTTGCTAGCGACAGACACCGCAGAACGTCGAATCTGGCTGGAAAGTCCATAGACTTCTTCGCGTGGAAATCGCTTTGTGAGGCGGTAGATGCAAACCGTCAATTGAATCGATCTCTGCCAGACGTGCAGGTCACGAAAAGACTGCACCGTGAAATTACCTCCATTGCTCGACCACAGACAACTGAAAACTGATCACGAACCGCTTCTTTACTGACCACTGATCACTGACAACTGACCACTGTCTTCACCCCGGCGGCATTGCGTCCACAACCGGCACACCAGGCGGCGGAGTGAAACGAAAATCCTCGGATGGGATGGGGGGATTCGTCTGTTGGCCAGTGAAGGTGAAGCGCGTCAAAGCGCCGTCGGCCTCTTCAACTTCGATTGCGGTGATGGTTCCATCGGCGGTAACGGTCAGAATGAGGCGATTGACTCGTTTCTCCTGCCCTTTGGGCTGGCCGGTGAGGGTGAATTGGCCGTTGGCGCCGCTTGCCAGTGTGAGGCTGTTGACTTCCTTTTCTAGCTCGGTGCGGCCCAGGAGAAAACGCAGGGGCGAACGCAGGTCGTCAAGTTCCTTGGCGGGGATGCGCTGCACTTGAGAGTCGCCGCGCGCGTAAAACCAGGCAAATTTGCCATCGAGCAGGAAAAGTTTTCCGGCCGGCGAGCTGTAGTCCCACTTCATGCGCCCGGGCTTGAGCAGCAAGAGCGTCCCGCTCTCGCTGCGCTTGACTCCCAGGCCCTCATAGGTCTCGGTGAAGCCCGCCTCCAGGGAGCGCAACTGGTTGTAATGGCGGTCGACACGCTGAGCAAGGTCATGCGCGGAAAGGTCCTTCGCGGACAGCGAATGTTGCTGGGCGCCGCAAAGTGCAACCGCGGCAAGCAGGATTAGAAGCTGCGGCAAGGATCTGCCTCCAGCAAGAGTTTTGGAAGGCCACGACATCTGAGGATGCGGAGAGATTCCGGAAGCGAACGTTTTGAAAGGGCGCGACTTCAGTCGTGCCAAAAGGTGGCGGAAAAAGGCCGCGGGCTTTAGCCCCTGAGGGAATGTGAACTCAGGGCTCCGCATTCCCGCCGCGGCGAAAGCCCAGACTCTACGAAAGCGCTTGATGGCACGGGGCCCAGAGGGCACCCCGCCGCGCCCTTTCAAAGCTTGCGTGCCCGCGCTCATTCGACGGGCTGGGTGCAGTTATTGCCGCCCGCCGGGTCGTACTGGATGTTTCCGAACTGGTCGCCGCAAAAACCTCGAGTGCCGGTTTTGCCGGCGTCCACCGGAACCGCCGTGACCGCGAACTTGTTATAGCGGGAAACACCGTTCTTCGTTAGTTTGTCTGTACAACTGATGGCGAAAGTATAGCCGGACTTCATTCCTGAAACGAGGTCAGCTTGCAAAATCCGCGCCGCCTGAGACGATGGTGCACCGGCGCTCGGGTCGCCGCCTAGAGCAGCCAGCGTACATGCGAATCCGTTCGCGGGATACATGGTCTCGTACATCAACTCCGCCTGCTGAATTGTCCGCAAGGATTGAAGCGCAGCCCTCTCGTCTTCAGTCTTCTTCGATCCAAGCATGGGAATTCTCAAGAAACTCAATCCGATCGAAAAACCAACAGCGCCGGCGGCAGCGAGCAGAAGCGCCGCCCGAATAAGATTGGTTCTCCACCGCGCAATTATGCGGGGCGCAGCATTCATTGAACCTTTTCGGTGCAGTTCACGCCGCCCAGCGGATCCTGCTTGATGACGCCGCCCTCATCGGTGCAAAAGCCGAGATCTCCGGTCTTTCCCACCGTGGTGGGCACCGCGGTGAGGGTGTATCCATCCACGTGTTCCGAGCCGCTTTGCGCACTCTTGGCGCAATTGGTGATGGCAAAGCTGTAGCCGTCCTTATTCCCCTTTGACAACTCATCCGGCAGCATCTGCGAGGCGGTCGCGGAGGGCGGCGTTCCCGGTGTTGGCTCGCCACCAAGATACTTCAGATCGCAGGCGAATCCCTTGCTCGGATAACTCTGCGAATACATCATCTCGGCCTGCTGAATGGTCTGCAACGACTTCTTGGCCGAGAGCTCGCGGGTATGCTTCATAACACTGCGATAGGTTGGAAAGCCGATCAGCATCAGGATGGTGATGATGGCCATGACGATCAGCAGTTCCATCAGCGTAAAGCCGTTAGATGTCAGCGAATGTTGTTGGCGACAGCGACGGTGCGAAAACTTGTGATTCATAAGTTTCAGTGCCTCGTTGAGCGGGCCGAAAACACAAGCCCATCCGACAAAATGCTACAACGTACAGACGCGAAAGGGAAATGGGACGCTCAAGAAGCAGCTTTCAGCTTCTAGCCGTTAGCTTCTAGCTCCCCGTTCTCTTGCCGTTGATCTGCGCCAATGCAGCAATTTCCCCCGGGGCTGGAAGCTAAGAGCTAGCAGCTAATAGCTGCATTTAGTCTCGACCGGTTCAGCTTGATGCCGTCAAGGCGGCCGAGCAGGGTTACGGCGACCTTCTCGGGATCGAACAGGCGTTGAGCCATGGCTTGCACCTGATCGGCTTCGACCTCGTCGATGCGGGCAATGACCTCGTCCACGGTAAAGAAGTTGTGGAAGTACATTTCCTGGCGAGCCAGGTTGGCCATGCGTGAGTTTGAGCTCTCCAGGCCCATCAGAATGTTGCCCTTTAGCTGGTCCTTGGCGCGGGTCAGCTCTTCATGATGGAGCGGGTTCTGTTTCAGGTTGCGAAACTCGGCCAGGATCAGATCCACCACTTCGAGCGCCTTGCCCGCGGAGGTGCCGGCGAAGACGAGCAAGGTTCCAGTGTCGCGATACGGGCTCAGGTCGGAGTAGATGGAATAGGCCATGCCGCGCTCTTCGCGGATGGTCTGGAAGAGGCGCGAACTCATGCCGCCGCCGAGCACGGTATTGAGAATCAGAGTTGCGTAGCGGTTGTCGTCAGTGATGGGCGGGGCGGGGACGCCGAGGCAGATTTGGACTTGTTCGAGGGACTTCTTGTTGCGCAAAATAATGCGGGCGCTGGCCTCAGGCGCGGAAAGCTCATGGAGCGTCTCGCCGCCGGCCAGGCCCGAAAACTTGGCTGCGACAGCCTCGGCAAAGTGGTCGTGCTCAAGGTTTCCCGCTGCGGAAAAGACGATGTTGCCGGCGTGGAAACGGTCGCTGTGATAGGCGAAGAGCTCCTTCTGGTCGAGTTTCGTAACGGTCTTGGTGGTGCCGAGGATGGGCCAACCCAGCGGATGATCCTTCCAGAAGCTCTGCGTAAACAGCTCATGAACCAGCACGTCCGGATTGTCTTCGTCGATCTTGATCTCTTCAAGAATCACGCCGCGCTCGCGCTCGATGTCGGTGGCGGCGAAGATGGGGTTGAGCACCAGGTCAGACAAAACATCGAGAGCGATGGGAACGTGGTCGCCCAGCGACTTGACGTTGAAGCAGATGGTCTCTTTGCCGGTGAATGCGTCCAGGTTGCCGCCGATCGAATCCATCTCGCGGGCAATGTGCTGCGCAGTGCGGGAACGCGTGCCCTTGAAGAGCATGTGCTCGACGAAATGCGAAATGCCGTTGGTCTCGGCGGGCTCGCAGCGGGAGCCGGACTTGATCCAAACACCCATCGCCACCGAACGCAGATGATCCATGCGCTCAGTCAGGATGACCAGGCCGTTCGGCAATACGGTGCGGCGAAGGTTGCGTTCAGTGCTCATCGTCATGCTTCAAGCTCGATTGTAGGTCAACGGGGGTAGACGAGACCAAGATGGCTGCGCGAGGGGACGAAATGCTCTATCCTGAGCCCAGCCGTGAACGCGAAACCAAACCAACTCGTTCGATTAGACGATTCTGCCCCCAAGGGTGGAAGCGAAGCGATTTCTACAGCAAGCGCGAAGCCGCTTTTTGGCCTGGACACGGTTTCGCTTGCGGCGCGAATGATCGAGCTGGGCGAACCCGCGTGGCGTGGCCCGCAACTGGCAGAAGCCATCTATCGTCAGCGTCTTGCGGACTTAAATGAAATTACAACCTTACCCAAAACACTGCGTCAGAAGCTAGCTGTCGAAGGCTGGCAAGTGGGCCGCCCGCGGATTGCCCAGGTCTTCCGCTCGGTCGATGGCACGGAGCGCTACCTGGTCGAATGCCAGGACGGGGTGACGGTAGAGACCGTCTGGATGCCGGAGGGCGATGAAGGCGAAGCCGGCGACGGCAGCGAGCCAGACGTTTTGCTAGCACCGGGTGCCCCCGGTCTCGATTTTGAGACCGGGGAAAGCAAAAGGCCTCATGGTAATCGCTGGCGCCGGGCCACAATTTGCGTTTCCAGCCAGGTGGGTTGCGCCGTCAACTGCCAGTTTTGCCTTACCGCCAAGCTCGGCCTGCAGCGCAATCTTACGGCAGGTGAAATTGCCGGCCAGGTGATTGCCGTGCTCGATCGTCACGGTGTCGAGGTGGGCCGCGACCGCGTGAACCTGGTCTTTATGGGAATGGGCGAGCCGTTCCTGAATTACGACAACTTCATGGGCGCTGTTGCGCTGCTGGTTCGCGAGGTGGAGTTAAGCTCCCAGCGCATGACGGTCTCAACTTCAGGAATCGTTCCGGGCATCGAGCGGTTTGCCGAAGAGCCCGCGGATCTGCGTCCCAAGCTAGCGATCAGCCTCAACGCACCCAACGACCTTATTCGTCAAGAGCTTATGCCTATCAACCGCAAGTGGAACATTGAGGCGGTGATCGAAGCCGTGCGTGGCGTAAAGCTTCGCGCACGCGAGCGCATCACGTTTGAATACGTCCTGCTTGGCGGCGTCACCGACCAGCCCGAACATGCATTGCAAGTGGCGCGCCTGGTGCGGCGAACAGGACTGCCTGCAAAAGTGAACCTGATCGCCTGGAATCCTGGGCCCGGCATTGCCTACATCATGCCGAAGCCGGAGGCAGTCGAGGCTTTTCGCGATTCGCTCGTTGACCAGGGTATTCCCGCCTACCTGCGCAAGCCGCGCGGACGCGACATTTACGCGGCCTGCGGCCAGCTTAAACGCACCGTCGAAGCCTGAGGGTCATTCGGAGGTAGTGTCCTAATTTGGATTTTCGGGCTGGTTTACTTTGGCTTGGCAGTGGGGAGTGGTTTATGTTCAACCACTAAATACAGGTACCCAGCTTGGGGTTGTGATAGCGTCGGCTTTCGTCATCGGGGAATTTTCCTTTCGTGGCTGATCCGCGTTGTCGGTTCGATCAGTGATGCGGCTTTCCTGGGGCGAAGTTCGATTGGGCAGAATTCTCCCTTGAAGTATCGAAGAGATCCATGTCCACTTTGGGGGGCCCGGACGCAAGGAGAGGGCTGCGTCCTTTCAATCCTTTAGGTGCACTTAGTGGGCCAAGTTGGTGCAATCAGAATCCCTGAAAAATGGCTTCTCCTTGTCCATTGAACAGTCGATCCCTGCAATCTTTTGCATAAAAATAGGAAAAATAATTCCCGCGACATTCGATCGGGCGGCCAAGGAAGATTGCCAAGCCAGCCAAGCCAGTTTTCCACAGGGGAACACGGCCCCGCCCTGCCGCCTGGAATATTCCCTGGGGACGACGCGCGGAGTTGCCTACTTCAAATAGCAGGTTCGTAGAAGATAGTTAGATGTTCAATTGCTGGGCGTCCCCATTGGCTGCACACTTCCGCAGTCAGGGCCCTTGAACACTGAGGTGGCTTCCATCGTCCACTCGATCGGCCTGCTGTTAGGCCCCATCGTCATGGTTCCGGCAAAGTGAACTTTCGATTTGGCATGCTCGCCGTCAATCCAAGTGGCTTCCACGCTCCCGTTGCCGACCACTCTTCCCGTGCAGGCCATTGTGGCGCTCATGCCGGTCGGCTTCAACTGGATGCCGGTCATCTGGCAGTCGCCGCGGGTTGACGGAGGCGGCCCGCCGAACTTGTCGATCTGCGCCTGCGTGACGCACACCTGCGTGGTGCGCGGGCCGCCGCCGAAGGGCGATCCGACGGGCGCCTGCATTCCAGCGGGCATGGGCGACTGCTGCCAGGTCATGGTGCTGGTGGTCTCCCACAGGCCGGGCTTCCTGGTGACCTGCGCCCAGGTTAGGGCGGCCAATGCAATCAGGCAACAGCTCAACGTGATCCAAACTCGGGTCTTGCGCATATTCCCTCCAAATGTTGGTAGCGCGGAACGAGGCCGCGCCGTCTTACTTTACTGCACTGCGCGAAGGGCGGGGAAGAAAAATCCTGCAAATCGGTCAATTGCGAGACGCGTCTCGGGCCCGGAATGGAGCGCCGGCGAGCGAAGCGCATCCCAGCGCCAGCAGGGTTTCAGTAACGCGGCCGGCGGCGTGCCGAACTCGGGTCTCTTCGCTGGCGAAGTTGCCCGCAATGCAGCGCACGCCCAGCGCCTCGATGCTTTCAATGTCTGCGATAATCGGCGCTGCGTCTTCGGCTGCGTAGCGGGCCAGCGTTTCGTCCGAGAAGGTTGCGGTATTGACCAGCGCATAGTCGAAAATAGGTGCGCCTGTGTGCTCGTAGATACGCTCGATGTGTTCAGACGCGGTCAGCCCCAGGCTCTCGTTGGCCTGCGACATCAGGTTGCAGATGTAAACGCGCACGCCGCGTGCGTTGGCTAATGCCGCTGGAATGTCCTCGACCAGAAGGTTGGTAATCAGCGAGGTGTAGAGCGAGCCTGGCCCTACGGTGATGAGGTCCGCTCGATTGATAGCCTCCAGCGCCTCGGGCAGCGGGGCGGCGTTGGGAGGATCGAGCATCAGCTCGGCGATGCGCTTTTTGCTGGCGGTGATTTTGGTCTCGCCGCGCACCTCGGAGCCGTCGTCCATGCGCGCCACCAGGGTGGTGTTGGCCGTTGTGACCGGATAAGTGCGCCCGCGGGTGGCAAGAATCTTCGAGGCCAGTTGAATGGCCAGGCCGAAGTCTCCGGTAATCTCAGTGAGCGCGGCCACAAAGAGGTTGCCGAAGTTATGCCCTTTGAGCGCATCGCCGCCGCGAAAGCGATGGGCGAAGAGCTGGGCCAGCAGGTCCTCTTCTTCGCAGAGGGCTACCATGCAGTTGCGCAGGTCGCCAGGGGGCAGCATGTTGAAACCCTGGCGCAACCGGCCGGAGGAACCTCCATCGTCGGTCACGGTGACCACTGCGGCCAAGTCCGATATGAGGCCCGGCGCGGCATTTGGAACCGACGAGGTCACGTACTCGCGCAGCCCGTGCAGCAGCGTAGAGAGCCCCGTGCCTCCTCCAATGGCCACCACGCGCAATGGCTGCGGCGCCCCCGATTTTACATTATTTGCATCGAGCTGCGCGAGCGAATCCCGGTTGGGAGTCATAGTCAATGGCCTAAACAAGGATAACTCGCCGGGATTGGTAGAGGCACCCCATCTTCTCATGAAAGCAACTGATTGAGGTCTGCGGCCCCCGCCCATCACTGGTAAAGCGGCATAGATTAGCTCCGTGTACGAATGGGATGAAGCCAAGCGCGAAGCGAATCTGCGGAAGCACCGCCTCGACTTTTGGGCTGCTCATCTGGTCTACGAGGATCCGGAGAAGGTTACCTACCGGCTCAAATCGAAACCGAAGACCAGGTTGCTGGACATTGCGCTGGTGGAATTGAAGGGCGCTGTTCTCGCCTTGGTATACACTGTCCGCAACGGGAACGTTCGCTTCATTTCGTTCCGATATGCCTCTCGAAAGGAAAGGAGACGTTATGCCGCTGCCAAATCGCGACCTAAGTGATTGGAAATGGGTCAAAGCGCAGATTGCCGCCGACGCTCCAGTTCCCTACGACGCCAGTGACCCTGACGACGGCCCGTACGATCCCAACGACGATGCCGCCGTGGATCGCTTTCTCACCGAGGCAAATCGGATCCATCCGGTTCCAATTGTGAAAGACCGGAAGGTCGCCAAGGCCTCCTGATTCCGGATAAACTACCGGCGTTCGTCTTCCATTTCGGAAAATTTGGATAAGTGAATATCAATCTTGCTCAGGCATCGCAGTTGAAGGGACGAATGGGCGAGGTTTTGTAACAGGGCACGGCTTCAACCGTGCCGAAAAAGTCCTCCCCTTCTAGGGGCCGGACTTTAGCCCGTGTAGAATCGCATTTTTGGGAATGCACAGATGGCAGGGGCTAAAGCCCAAATTTATTTTGCTTGCATTTGGCACGACTGAAGTCATGCCCTGTTACAAGGCAACGACATCAGCTTCCCGATGGAAGAAGTACCTGAACAACCTTGATATTCATCTTCGGATAATGGGCAACTGGTCGTCCACAAATTTCAGATTTACGGAATCTCGGGATAGAGGAGCTCGGTGAAGCGAGGATCGTCCACCATGCTTTGAAAGTCGTTGTCGGCTCGGGCCTGAAGCCGGTTTCTGGGATTCAGTTCAATGGCGCGGGCCAGGTTGTCGAGGCACTCTTGCGAACGCCCAGTGATCGAGTCCAGCAACGCGAGCCCGTAGAGAGCGTAGTCGGCCTCGGGATAGCTGGCCAGAATGTTTCCGAATTGCTCGTGCGCATCCTCGTAGTAGCCGGTATTCAAGAGGGAGATAGCGTAATCGTAGTGCTCCTCGGGAGTGAGAAACGTGAGCCGCGCATGATCGAGTTGCCGCTGGCAGGTCTGGATGTACATCCGGCAGCGTTCCGTGATCTCTGCGGGCGCATTGGGGAGCAGCTTCTCAAAAGAAGCCATCGCCTTTTCGTACCTTCCCTGCTGCAGAAATTGCACGGCAGCCTGATACTGCTGGAAGGCGGGTCCGGTGGTCGAGGTGGCGTGACCGCCGGGCTTGGCAGTTGGAGGGGGAGTCTTCTTGCGGCTGGGGGCCGCGGTTCGGGTGTCTTGCATCATGTTTTTGCCGGCGGCGCGAACTCCTGAACGCACGATTTAGCCGACGCATGAACGGCTGGGAACGTGCTCCAGGGAATCGCAGTGCTTGGCCCTCTTTATACGCAGAACCCCGGCCCACGTCAATGGGCAGCTTGGAAAGCAAGGATTCTAGCGCCCAGGCTCAGGGCGAGTTTTCGTGTAGATTGCGGGGTTTAGAGTCGGGTCGTTGTACATCTTCAACTGGCGGTAAAGCTTGAATCGCCGCGTGCCGGCCAGGGTCTCGCGCCACAGCGTGTCCAGGCAGCCGGCCAGGTCACGGCGCTGTTCTTCAAGGATTGCGAGACGCTCCTGATTGCGCTCCGCATGGCCGGCAGGCGCGTCGTTGCGTTCGGCTTCTTCACGCGTGTGGTAGATCTTCAGCGCCAGAATGGAGAGCCTGTCGACGATCAGTCCCGGCGACTCGGAGTGAAGCGGAGCCTCCGGGTTGGGCAGGCCATGAGCTTCAAGCCAACTGAGCAATGCGCGGTCCAGCTCTTCGGCTAGGTCGTTGCGTAGCTGGTTGGTCGTATCGATGCGGCGCTTCACGCTGGCTAATTCGGCCTCGGTTGCGCCTGGTGCGCGGGCTTCGTCTTCAATGTGCCATAGGTCAAAGTTGGCTCTATGGTTGCGGGCAACGGCGTTCAGCCAGTCCGACTCCGCGTTCGGATTCGAATCGGAAGTGGCGCCGGGTTCAGCTGCTTCGGAATCAACCGGGGGATGATGCCAAGCGCGAGTCCGCTCGTCTTGCAGCTCGACGATTTTGTCTACAGATAGCATCTATGACAGTCCTTACGCGTGGGCTAGCAGGCAGAGCAATCGCATGAATGAATGGAACCGTGAAAAGGAGTGGTTTTGAAAGGACATGATTTTCCGCCGCGGCGGATGCCGTCCAATGCGGCAATCATGCGCCGGCTTTAGCCGCAGGGGTGTCCTTGGACGACTTAGAACCGTCCCTCAGGGGCTCAAGCCTGACCCCTTATAAGCCATCTTGCGGCACGACTGAAGTCGTGCCCTTTCAAAGCACTCGCTCATGCAACTTCCTGTTCATTCTATTGCCCTGGGTTAATGGGCAGGTGGCACGTCTATGGTAGAACTATCCTCGACTGTGATCCAAGCGGGGGGTCCAAGCGGAGGGTCGATGGCGGACGGAGTCGAGCGGTTTCTTTGCCTTGCCAGCTACGAAAAGGGCCACGACTTCCTGCGCCAGTGCGCGGAGATGGGCGTGAAGCCCACGCTGCTCACGCTCGACAAGCTGCGCGATGCCGCATGGCCCTATGAAGCGCTGGAAGACCTTGTCACTATGCCCTCCGGCCTGACCCGCGAGCAGGTTCTCAATACCGTTTCATGGAAGGCGCGGTCGCGGCGCTTCGACCGCATCGTTGCACTCGACGAATTCGACCTGCAAACGGCGGCGGAGATTCGCGAGCACATGCGCATCCCCGGCATGGGCATTACTACAGCGGCCAACTACCGCGACAAGCTGGCCATGCGCACTTCCGCTCGCGATTCCGGCTTTCTGGTTCCGGAATTCTGCCGGGTGCTGAACTACGATGAGCTGCGCGAGTACATGGACAGTGTGCCCGCTCCGTGGCTGCTCAAGCCCCGATCCGAGGCTTCGTCGCTGGGCATTCGAAAGATCGAGGCGCCGGAGCAGCTTTGGCGCGCGCTCGACGAACTCGGCGACCGGCAGAGTCATTTCCTCATGGAACAGTTTGTGCCCGGCGACATTTTTCATGTGGACTCGATCGTGAGCGAGCGCAAGGTGGTGTTTTCCGTAGTGCATCGATACGGCCGTCCGCCCATGCAGATCATGCATGAGGGCGGCGTCTTTACAACCCGCACCGTCGATCGCAACACCCCCGACTGCCAAGAACTGACCGCTCTGAACGCCGCCCTAGCGCCTTCGCTGGGCATGGCGCGCGGGGTTACCCACGCCGAGTATATTCGCGCCCACGCCGACGGCCGGTTCTACTTCCTTGAGATTGCAGCCCGCGTGGGCGGAGCCTTCATTGCCGATCTGGTCGAGGTCTCCACCGGCGTGAATCTGTGGCGGGAGTGGGCGCGGCTCGAGGTGGCCAATCTTCGCGGCGAGAGCTACGCTCTTGGGCATACCTTTCAAAGCTATGCGGGCAGCGTTCTCTGCTTGGCCCAGACGGCCGAGCCGGACACATCCTCGTTCTGCGACCCGGAGATCGTGGTTCGCATCGAAAAGCACCACCACGCAGGCATGATCGTCCGCTCCGAAGATCCGGAGCGTGTGCGGCTGTTGCTGGAGCAGTACAGCGACGAATTTGCGCGGCGTTTCCTGGCCACCATGCCGCCAATGGAGGGGTTGACACCGGCATGAGTTGTAATTCTTCCCCAACGTGAGCTGGATACTATTCCTGCCATGCGCTGCCGGGCGCGCCGCGTCCTGCTTCCACTGCTGGCCGCGGAGAGCATATCTCATCGCTAGATATACTTTTCTGGCGAGCACCGCAATACGGAACTCGTGAACCAACACCCAAGGAGGAGATCGCATGAACCTCACCGAAGAACCCGAAGTTGTAATCTGGCCCGAAACTCACTATGTGTTTGTGGAGAAAACCGGACCGTTCCCGAAGATTTGCCCCGAAGCATGGCAGACCGCACACAGCCTTCTTCCGCTGGTCAAAGAGCACAACCAGATTGCCGGATACATGAGCCTCTACAAGATGAATCCGAACGTCTATCGCGCCGGGTTTGCGCTTACGGCGGAGCCCGTCAACCTGCCCTCCGATCTGAAATACGAAACATTCTCAGGCGGCACGTATAGCAAGTTTGTTTTGACCGGGCCTTATTCCGATCTGCCCCAAGCCACCGGCCGCGTCTTCGAGATTGCTTCGAAAAACAACATGATGCTTCGCAGCGACTTCTGCATTGAGCACTACGCGAACGACCCGAGGACAACCCCGGAAGACAAACTGATCACTGAAATCCTGCTTCCCACGGGCGAGTAAGCGTGGGCGCCTGAGGCTGCCGAATTAGAATGGCCCCTGGAGAAAAAATGGGAAATCAGGGGCAGTCAGTGCATCGCCGCTGGAATCCGCTGCGGCGGTCGTGGGTGCTGGTCTCGCCGCATCGCACTGAGCGTCCGTGGCAAGGCGAAGTGGGGCAAAAGGCGACGCCGCAGGCTGTCACGTACGATCCTCAGTGTTATTTATGCCCTGGAAACACGCGAGCCGGCGGCGCGGTCAACCCGCCATATACAGGTGTTTTCTCGTTTGTAAACGATTACGCCGCCCTGCTGCCGGAACCTCAAGAAACCGCCGAGGCGACTTCGCCCCTGATGCTGGCCGAGCCTGCCCGCGGATTGTGCAAGGTGATTTGCTACCACCCCGACCACAGCCTGACGCTGGCGCGGATGACTCGCCAAGAGATTCGGCCCGTGGTCGACGCGTGGACGCGGGAAACCATCGAGCTGGGCGAATTGGATTGGATCCAGTATGTGCAGATCTTTGAAAATCGCGGAGCCATGATGGGCGCGAGCAATCCCCACCCCCACGGCCAGATCTGGTCCACCGGCTTTGTGCCCGATGAGCCTGCCGCCGAGACCGAGTCCCAGCGCGAACATTTGGTCCGCACCGGCCGCTGCCTGCTGTGCGACTACGTTGCCGCCGAGCGCACAGCCGGCCAGCGCGTCCTCTTCGAGAACGACCACTTCATGGCTCTGGTCCCCTGGTGGGCTGTGTGGCCGTTCGAGGTGCTGCTGGTATCGCGGCGTCATGCTCGCGCGCTGCCGGAGTTATACAGCGATGAGCGCGACGGGCTGGCAGACGCTCTGAAGCGCCTGACCACCCGCTACGACAATCTCTTCGAGACCAGCTTTCCCTACACAATGGGCTTTCACCAAGCGCCGACGACCGGCGATGAGCATCCCGAGTGGCACTTTCACGCCCATTTTTATCCCCCGCTGCTGCGCTCGGCAACCGTGCGCAAGTTCATGGTGGGGTTTGAGATGCTGGGCATGCCGCAAAGGGATATTACGCCTGAATCCGCAGCCCAGCGCCTGCGCGATTGTTCGGAGCAGCACTTCTGGCCACGAGATTGAAGTCTGGTCCAACTTTGGGTCAGGAGGAGTGCGGCCGGGAGTGTGTGGTGAGCTCGCTGGGGCTCGAACCCAGGACCCACGCCTTAAAAGGGCGTTGCTCTACCATCTGAGCTACGAGCTCGTTCAAGGCCGCTTCATCCAAATTATCACAGGGCTAGCCCGCATATCTCACAGTCCGATTGTCGATTTGGGTGATTCTGGAAGAAGG
>CAZSVJ010000070.1:0-13856 GCA_964610185.1 uncultured Occallatibacter sp.
GCATCATCCTTTTGATCGGCATCGTGAAAAAGAACGCGATCATGATGATCGACTTTGCCCTGGTGGCGGAGCGGGAACACGGCAAGTCCACAAGGGACGCCATCTTTGAAGCATGTCAGCTTCGCTTCCGTCCCATCCTCATGACAACGATGGCGGCCTTATTTGGAGCTGTCCCGCTGGCCTTTGGAACTGGCACCGGATCTGAACTCAGGCGCCCGCTCGGCATTACGATTGTCGGCGGGCTGATCGTCAGCCAGGTGCTAACCCTTTACACAACGCCGGTTGTGTATCTGTTATTCGATCGTATGCGGCTCCGGTTTTCTTCAAAACAGCCAGTGAATCTCGCACACGGAACCGCGGAGGCATCCTACTGAACGATGCCTATGGAGTGCTCATGATGAAAATGCCAATTATGCAATCCCGGCCAATGTTCAAAGCGTTGTGCGTAATCAATACCGCCGTGCTTTGTTCCGTGCTGGCCGGATGCAACGTGGGGCCAAAATATACTCCGCCCACGACGACAGCGCCCGCGGCTTTCAAGGAGTCTCCCGCCCAGTTCAAAGAGACCGATGGATGGACCGTCGCGCAGCCCCAGGATGCGGCTCTCCGCGGCAGGTGGTGGGAGATCTACAATGAGCCGGAGCTGAATGCGCTCGAAGAAGAACTCAATATCGACAACCAGAATATCCAACAGGCATTCGAGAACTTCATGGAAGCGCGAGCGCTCGTGCGTGAGGCGCGTTCGCAACTTTTTCCCACCGTAAGTATTGGCCCTTCTTACACGCGGTCGCAGACCTCTTCCAACATTGGATCGGCGGCGACCGGCAGCCCCGGGGGCACAACGACCACCACTACAACGACAACCGGCGGCAAGCAATCGCAGATTTTTGATCTCCCGCTCGAAGCATCGTGGGAGCCCGATCTCTGGGACAAAGTGCATAACGCGGTGCGCGCCAGTCAGTATTCCGCTCAACTGAGCGCGGCAGATCTTGAGAATGAACGCCTCACGGAACAGGCCAGCTTGGCCGAATACTACTTTGAGATTCGCGGCCAGGACGCGCTGCAAAAGCTTCTCAACGATACCGTGGAAGCTGACACGAAGGCCGTAGAGAGCGAGAAAGCTCGCTATGACAACGGCGTGGACGATCAGATATCGCTCGTTGAAGCGCAGACCACATTGGAAAGCGCGCAATCGGCGGCAATCAATGCTGGAGTTGCGCGAGCCCAGTATGAACATGCGATTGCGATGCTTGTCGGCAAGCAAGCCTCAAGCTTTTCCATTCCAGTGCGGGCCTTGACCATCGCGCCTCCGCCCATTCCCATCGGTCTGCCGTCGCAACTTCTTGAACGGCGGCCTGACGTTGCCGCGGCGGAGCGCAACATGGCGTCTGCGAATGCGCAGATCGGCGTTGCCTATGCAGCCTTTTATCCAGCGCTGACTCTTTCAGGCACCGTTGGCGTTGAGAGCTCGGCTCTCAAGAATTTGCTCACTTGGCCGAGCCGCTTCTGGTCGGTCGGTCCTGCCGTCTCTCAAACCATTTATGACGGCGGCCTGCGCCGTGCAACGGTCAATCAGTACATAGCCACTTACAACGCTAATCTCGCCGCTTACCGCCAGTCCGTTCTCAATGCGTTCCAGCAGGTGGAAGACTATCTCGCGGCGGTTCGCATCTTGTCGCAGCAGATACTGCGCCAGCAAGAGGCGGTTAACTCAGCGCGGACATTTCTCAAGCTCGAGACGAGCCGGTATGACAATGGAATCGATCCCTACATCGACGTCGTTACAGCGCAGACCACTTTGCTCAGCAACCAGGAGACTCTGAACAATCTTCAAGTTCAGGAAATGACTGCGTCTGTGCAATTGATCGAGGCCCTGGGCGGCGGTTGGGACCGATCGCAATTGCCGACGCCGGCGGCGATCACTCAAAAGCCGTCGAAGGCCGAGACCACGATCCAGCATTAGCGAAAATTTGCAAGTACCGTGTTTGTCGCGTTAGTTTACGTGCGATTGAGCATTTCAATCCAACTGCCATCTGGTGTATATTCACATGGCACTCAGGACGATTCAAAATGCTGGTCCTGACGAAGGAGAGACTCATGTTTTCGAACAAGAGAAGGGTTCTGACATTCGCAATCATCGCAGGATTGCTCGCAATCGGCGTCATGATGAAAACGGCCGTTGCGGCAGGCCAGTCCGCAAACGCGGTGCCTCAAGCAGCCAATACCGCCGCTCCCATCGCGCCGCAACCTTCGCAGGTATTGGCTGGAGAGGTTGAGGCGAAGAAACTGATACTCCTGATGGATGCCGACAAGAATGGCAAGATCTCGAGGGCCGAGTTCATGGCATTCATGGCTGCCGAATTCGATAGGTTGGATGTCGATAAGAGCGGCGAACTCGATGTGAAAGAACTGGAGAAGTCTCAGTTGATGGTCGTGCGCCATGGAGGCGGGCACAGATAGAACCTCAAAACTCCGCGAAGTTGACCATGATATTTCTGCTAGCTTCGATCGGCTTTCCTTTGCTGGTGGCGGGCATAAACCGGTAGTGCTTGACAGCCTCAACAGCCTTCTTATCCATACTGGGCCAGAGGCCGCGGCGGATGCGAACCTCTTTCGGCATACCGTCGGCGCTTACCACAACCTCGACAATGGCGACCTGCACTAATGGATGTTTTGCAAACGGGTCGGCAAAGTCCGCGTCAACCGTGTGGATCGGGTAGGGCGGCGTGTACGGCAACGGCTTGTGATGCTTATTCTCCAATTGCGATTCATCCGGGGGAGCTAGATCCTTCTCGGTAATCAAGACCTGAGGAACGGCCTGGCTGCGGTTGGCATGGAAGACGACTCGTACATCGATCCATACGGGCACTGGTTTGTCGCCCAGCCTGCCTGGCTCAAACTTTGACTGTTGCAGCGCCGCGAGAGCGGACTGGTCGAATGCGTCTCCGTGCGTGTGCAAAACCTGAACGTGAGCCGGGATGCCGTCTGCGCCAATGACCATGGCCATCACGGTCATGCCCTGTACATCTTTATCGGGCACGTCCCACGGATACGGAGCCACTACTGTGCGAACCAGTTTGGGCGCGGTGACCTCAGGGCCCGTGTAGTAAATGCCATCCTGGTCGGGAACCTGATGAATCTGTTGGCTTAGGGTAATCGCATCCTGCGCCCAAAGGGCTGGCCCCGCTAGCGTTAAAAGAAGATATCCATACTTAGCTTGCCGCATCCGATTCGTGATCCCTTTCAGTGCTTCGGTTGTCTTCTTTCATTGTCCGCAGGCTGGATTGCTTCCGTCAACTTGCGTCACATTGGTGTCCGGAAGAAGCGCTTAGAAATGCAACTGGGCGGCATGCTGCTTCTCATCTCGCATGAAGAGGTTGAGAACAGACGCCACCCAGAGGCTACAGTTCAGTTGTCGCAATAGTCTACTTGGATGCAAGCAACACAGTCTTTCCTTTTGCTTTTGAGGATCGAAGGAAGTAGATACCGCCGTAAATGCCCCAAAGTGCGGAAATGCCCAAGGCCAGGTACGGCTCCTTCCAGGTGCCGTAGCCCAGGAAAGGGACAATCAGGTAGGCAGACATGCAGGCCAGGTTGGCCAACAAGCCGAATCCGGGAATGAGCGTGTGTTTGAGGAAGCTGTGGTCGGGGCGCCCGTGAAAGGCGACGATGCAAAGAAAGCAACTGAGCGCGTAGAGAATGAAGGTGCCGAAGTTGGAGGTAAGAGTGATGGCAAGCAGGGAGTTGGGCAGCCCGGCCATGATGTCGTGCGTGGAGTAGCCGAAGTTGGAGAAGATGCCGTGAGGCAGCGCGGCGATGGTCGCATCTGTCGGGGCGCTGCCGTCTGCGAAGACAAGGGAGACGGCTACGACGCCAATCACTGCGGAAATAACAGCCAAGGTCCAGATGGCGCGCCGTGGAGAAAGAGATCCGGCATGAAGAACGCCGAAATGCTCCGGAGCCTCATCGTCCTTGCCCATGGCATAGGTGACGCGCGCGCCGGTATTCATGCAGCTCAGCGTGGTGCCAATCAGCGCCAAAAAGACGGTGAAGGCTTCAGCCAGCATGAAGTAATGGCCATTGCCGTGGCCAAGCAGCGCGTCCCCGACGATGATCATCATGTCGCCGATCGGAGCCGCCGAATTGGCGGCGCTCTGCATGGTATAGCCGGAGTTGAGGAAGTAGTTGGCCGCGAAATACTCAATCAGATAGCAGAACACACCTTGAATCAAGAGCGACGCGATCACGGCAATGGGAATATGCTTGGTTGGGTTTTTTGCCTCGCCTCCCATCGAGGTCACCGATTCGAAGCCGACCAGAATCAGAATGGCGACGGTCGCCTGAATGAATACAAAGCTTAATTGATGAGGCGAAACCACCGAGGCAGCGGTTTTGTGGCTCAGGAAGTTGCCGCTGGCATCCTTTTCGGGATAGTCGATGGTGAAGGGAATCGGCTTGCCCGCCGAATCCAGTAAGGGCAGTGGATTGCCGCTCGAGTCGCGCACCGTCGTGCCGTCCTTGGCCGTCGCGAACTGGTAGCTGTAAGTCGCAAGTGTCTGCGAGTCATACTGGAAGGCAGGCGCGCCTGCGGGATGACTGGAGCGGTAGCCCAGAGCCAGTACGCTGAAGACAAGCAGCGCGGAGATTTGGATCACATTGATGGCTAGGTTGACGGCGGTGGATGCGCCCGCGCCTTTGGCCGCGATCCACGCGACGAAGAAGGCGAACACAATCGCTACCAACGCCATGAACACAGGCCCTGGATTCGAGCCGCTCAGGAAGCTGGGATAAAGAAAGCCAATCACGTAGCCGACAAAAATTCCCGTGGTAGCGACCATTACTCCTGGGTAGACCCAGTAGTAGAGGTGAGAGCCCCATCCGACGATGAATTTTGCAATACGGGCGTACTTAAACATCTTTTCTTGAGACAGCAGCGCCTGCTCCGCGTAGTAGTAGCTCGACCCGGTGCCGGGGTAGAGCTTGGAAATCTCCGCATATGCAACCGCGGTAGCCAGACAAAGCAGCAAGGCGAGGACGATGCCAAACCACATGGCGGGCGAGGTGGTTCCCTCGGTGGCCTGGATGTAGAAGGTTAGCCAAAGAAAGGCGCCGGGGGCAATTAGGGCCATCGCGTTGCTGGTTAGTCCGGTAAGACCCAAGGTGGCTTGCATCTGAGGTGCGTTTTGATCTGCCATGTGCATTCTCCTGGATGGTGAGGTTCGTAGGTCGGCTCCCGGCTTCCGGGATATTAGTAAGGCTCACCCAGTTCCGGATTTTGTACCGGACTATTACGGGGGCCTTCAGCGAGTAACCTGAATCCTAGGGCTGAGGTAATAAAGATGGCATGGGGAAAACAAAATTCGAAGCGAGCTTTGAAAATAGACGACTACAAGCTTAGTAGCTTCGAGATCGGTGCATCTATGTATGCGATGCGCGTGACAACTTACTTGCTCGGCCATTCCGATCACTAACTAGAATCTATCTTTATATTTCACTTATGATTTACTAATATCTTACTCATAACTTTGTTTAAAACACACATATGATCTTTACGGCAACTCCCTTAAGGTTCAAAGAGCCGATACCTCGCTGCTCTTAACCGGAGCGTGTCCAGGGGTGTTGTTTGTGAAGGCGCAGAAGAATTGAATCTGGACTGATAACCAAGTCCACATTCTTCGTTTTCCTCGCAATCAGGATGCATTCGTGGCTCGACAGGCAAGCCTGCGGAGCGACAGAGGGGATCCTCGTCTCGCACTGCATTCCTCATTAACTGTGTTCATACCTTGACCAAAATCTTCTTCCGAAAGTGAGAGGCTGAATGAGAATCGATTCCTGGAAGGCCATCCCCGCTGTTGCGGCACTGTGTTGTGGACTAGCGCCGCTGGTCACATTTGCGCAGCAGCCCGCTGAAACTCCAACCTC
The DNA here is from genome assembly GCA_964610185.1 of uncultured Occallatibacter sp. Taxonomy (GTDB): domain Bacteria; phylum Acidobacteriota; class Terriglobia; order Terriglobales; family Acidobacteriaceae; genus Telmatobacter. The sequence continues at coordinate 5,923 of CAZSVJ010000070.1, forward strand.
CGTTCAAGTCGCTCTGCTTGAGCCTCCGGCTGGGCCTGACTCCAGCCCCAGCGCATCGGCAAGCGATGCTGCCGCATCGAGTGCCGCCGCCGACCCGGCAACAGCTCCCGCTGCGGCCACATCCGTCGCGGTGCCGGTTAACCATACCGCTGTCATCAAGGAACTCGCGGAGATGAAAGCCAGGATCGCGCAACTTGAGGCCGAGCTGAAGACGCGCAGCGGAGCCGACGATGCCGCTGACGCGGAAAAGGACGCCAGCGCATTGCGCTCCGCTGAAAGTGGCGACGCAACCGGCGATAGTTCAGGTTCGCTCACGCTGGGTCAAGCCGCTGCTGCGCCTGCTCCCGCCGCCGCTCCCGCGCCACCGGAGATCACAGCCGAGACAACAACAAAGTCTGCGCCGTTCAACTATTTCGACCAGACCTGGTTGAATAGCGGCGGTCACAATGTTGACAGCCCGATGAGCACCAAGTACTTCACTCCGGAAATTCGCTTCGACGCGAACTACATTCTCGACTACAACCACCCCGAAGACGACTCGATGGTGGGCTCGACAGAAATGTACCGCTCCGACGAATTCCAGCTTGAGCAGGCCAGCGTCGGCGGCGACTTCCGCATCCAAAACACGCGCGGCCGCATCCTCTACATGGACGGATTATTCTCACAGGCTACGGTGCGCAACGACGCCAGCTACAACCGCGGCCAGTGGGATCTCAAGGACGCCTACAAGTACTTCTCTGAAGCATGGGGCGGCTACCACTGGGATGTGGGCCACGGGCTGAACGCGGACGCCGGTATCTTCGTCTCCTACATCGGCCTGTTCAGCTACTACAACTTTGACAACTGGAGCTACCAGCCCTCGTTTGTCTCGTCGAACACGCCGTGGTTTTTCAACGGTCTTCGCATCCAGTATTGGCCTACGGCAAAGATCAAGATCGAGCCCTGGGTTATTAACGGCTGGCAATCTTATGCGCGTTACAACGGCAAGCCGGGCCTGGGCGGCCAGATCATCTGGCGTCCGAATGCGAAGCTGCATTTCAACTTCAACGACTACGGTCTCGGTGAAGACGATGCCGGGTTCCCCGGACGCTCGCGTGTCCACGCCGACTACACCAGCCAGTACAAGTTCTATGACGCCCCGAAGAAATTCCTCGACAAGGCTGCCTGGACGATGACCGGCGACTTAGGGTGCGAATATGGCGGCGGTCCTGTTTCATTTGCCACTTCGGCTGATCCGACTTGGGGCACTCCCGGCGGTTCGTTGAACAAGAACGGGCTATCCCCGCTGAAGGGCGACACGGACACATACAACGGCGGTGTCCGCTGCCACGGATCCAACGGAACCCACGACGGCCGGCCCAAGCAAGCGTTCGCCGGCTGGATGAGCTACGTTCGCTTATGGTTCGATCATGACCGTCACGCTATCACCGTTGGCGGCGGCCAGATGAACAACCCAGGACGCTACCTCACCCTGCTGCCATCAATCAACGGTGCAACGGCATCCACCGGTTCCCCCTACTACACCGAAAACGCAAATGACCGCGGTCAGATGCACGACCTGACGTTTACCTACGACTACATGCCCTCGCAGTTCATCGTTTTCCGGCTCGAGCAGGCGTACCGTTACTCTGACACGCCTTACTGGGCAGGCCGCGGCGGCGTCACGCCTCCCGGCGGCAACAACGGCAGCCCTGCGGACTACCAATGCGCAAACGGCGGAGACGCCGGCGCTGGCTATGTCTACACCAACTCATCCGGTAACGTCGTAGCCGGCCTGCCTTATGCTGAATTCAACTGCATGAACAACGGCTTATCCGGCGGGGTCATCGCACACCCTGGCACGCCAGCCGCGTTGGGCGCCCTCTGGTGGCCCGATCTGCGCACAAACCAATCCACAACGATGGGCGCGGTCATGGTCAGGTTCTAGCTGTGCTGGCATGATTAGCTGTTCGAGTCTAGCGGTAACGCCGGAGATGTTCACATCCCCGGCGTTGCCGCATCCTTCAATCCAGCCACTTACCAATACCAACACAAAAAAGCTGGCCAAAAGTTATTCACCAAAGGCGCGAAAAATAGGTGCGCTAATGGGGAATACACATTGAATCCCATGCGTTCACCATGCAATCTTATGAATCTCTTCATGCGGCCCTCACGCGGAACCGTCAATACTCAAAGAATCAACTGTGAGTCAAATAGCACGTTGGCCACTTGCTGACAACGAGTAAGTGTGTCTGGGGAGAATACACCTACGGGCCGTATAACTTCCTGTGTTATCGCTCACACGATAGATTCACTGGGGTTTCTAACGCCGCGTCGCATAGCACTAGCATTGCCGATTGCGTAAGGGGCAAGTACGGCATTGCGCAGTGAGGGGCCTAGTTTCTAACAAAGCGACATAAAGCGTCAGGGGGCCCTCATGAGGGTAAAGAACAACTTCAGGGTGGTTTTTGCGATAGGAGTGGTAATGTCCGGGTTCACGCTCAACCTTGTCGGTCGTGCACAGAGCGCGCCACCAGCTCTCGACAAGGCTGCGTCATCGTCTGCGGCAAGCACTGCGCAGCAGGCCAAAACAGGAACGGAGTTGCCCGCAGTTGAGCAAGGGGAGCAGCCAGTGGAACCGCAACCAGTAGCGGCAATGGCAGCCGCCTCTAACTCATCGGAGCCGCCATCTCCTCAGGCTCCCGCCTCCGCCGCTGCACCCACGTTGCCCGCAGCTCCCGTCAAGCCGCCGCCGGGCTTCTTTACTCGTTTCGGCTGGGCCTATCTCGCCGATTGGACGGGGATAACACCAACCGACCCCAACGCGCCCAAGCGCCGCGGCACCGATCCCCCGCTTCCGTCGCCGCCCTACCCAGCATCGGACTGGCCAATCGGCGGAACGCAGGAGATTGGCGCTCCCGACTATCAGAGTTATCAGCTTCAGACCGCTATCGACGGCGATCCTCTCAGGCTAAGCAGAATTAAATGGTACGGCTGGGCAGCTATCGGCGCCAACGGATCGACAAACAATCGAGGCAATCCCAGCAAGGGCATCGCCGCCAATGCCCCATCGGCATACGACGTATATCCCAACACAATCGTGCTCGATCAATTGGCGCTTTATACAGAAAGACTGGCGGACACCACTCAGACCGACCATTTCGATTGGGGCTTCCGCATCACAAATCTGTACGGGCAAGATTACCGGTATACAACCTCTCACGGCATCCTAAGTCAACAACTGCTGGTGAAAAATGCGCAGTATGGTTATGACCCGGTCATGGTTTATCTCGATCTCTACTTCCCCAAGTTAGGCCAGGGCGCCGACCTCCGCTTCGGGAGGTACGTCTCACTGCCTGACATTGAGGCGCAACTCGCGCCCAATAACTACTCCTATTCGCACTCCATCCTTTATACGTATGACTGCTACACAATGGTTGGCGCGAACCTCACTGTCAAAGTAGACGACCATTGGACATTGCAGGGCGGCATCTCGCCGGGCTGTGACACAGCTCCGTGGACACACGATGCCAAGCTCACCGGCAACGTATGCCTTGTTTACACTTGGAGCAAGGGCAGCGATGCGCTGAACATTTGCGATAACACCATCAACGACGGCAAATATGCATATAACAATCTAACCGCCTTCTACATCACCTGGTATCACAGCATCAATCCCCACTGGCACACGGACACAGAGGGCTGGTACCAATACATGCGCGATACGCCGAATATGTGGTGGATCAACACGGGCGTTCCGTACAACAATCTTACTTCGCCCTGGCCGGAAAATGTGAGCAACAACCGGTTTCTATATCCCGGCGGCCCCGGCAGCGCGCCCACAACGCCCTCAACGCTGAATTTCGGAGCGGTGTGCGAAAATCCTAACACTTCGTTTGCGGGCACTCATGCAGCATATTGCTATGCGCCGGAGTGGGCGATCACGAACTATGTCGAACATAACTTCTGGAATAACACTGCCTCGCTCAACATGCGCAGCGAGATTGTGGACGATATCAAGGGCCAACGCACCGGAACCCCGGCAATCTACGAGGAGCACATGGTGGGATTTGATTTCTGGGCGGGCACGACTGTGACTTTTCGCCCGGAGTTGAGTTACACGCATGCCTTCAGCCCCTTCGGTCTGCGGGCGCTCGACATACAACCAGGCTCGTCGGTTTCCGCGCTACAGAACGCGCCAGTCGGCCAGGCTCCGGCGCTGACCATGAAAAGCATCGGCGCGAAAACTCAAGCCTTAACCATAGCTGCCGATATCATCTGGCATTTCTAACCGTCAGCCGGGAACAGGCTGGCGGATGCTGCAGGAGCACAAAGGTAATCACTCATGGAGTTGACACTCAATCTCGCTTGGATGGTGCTGGTCACGCTGATGTTCTGGCTGTGGCTACGCCTTCCCCCGCGCGATGGAGCAACCCGGCGGGCGCAATTGCTTGCATTGGCGGTGGTGGTCCTAATTATTTTTCCTGTGATCTCGGTGACCGATGACCTATTGATAGCGCAGAATCCCGCGGAGACGGCATGTAGCCAGCGCAAGGATCACGCGCGCTCAAATGCGCCCTTCGCTCCGCACGCAGTTGCGGAACTTACGCTGCCCGGCCTTGCAGAGCTTTCTTTCGGCCATCTGCTTTTTGCGCCGCTGGCCAATTACCCAACTCCGCTGTTGAAGATCCCCGCGATGGATTCAATCCAGAACCGGCCTCCTCCTGTCGCCTGATTGACCACTTAGTGCCTCCTCATCCTTTATTTGTCTGAAAATAACTTCCTGTATCCGCCGTGCAGATTATGGCACAGAGGTGGTGTATGAAAAGAACGCTCCGCTCCACGTTTGCCTTCGTGCGGAGGCCCTTTTTCCTGTTACTGCTGTTGGCGCCAGATGTTCGGCAATCGGCGAATCAAATCTTGCTCAAGAGTGCGAGGTGAACCAATGACAAGCAAATCGTTCCTCATAACTATAGGCTGCCTCGCTGCCCTTGCTTCCGTGACGGCATGCAAGAAAGAGTCGTCTCCCGCGGACGGAGCGCCGCCTACGCCGCAAGTGGTGTCAACTGGCGATATGAGCCTGGTGTCGGTCGATAAGCCTGATCAGTTTCCCCTTGTGGCTGCGGAAAAACTGGAGGCGTCTGTCGAGCTGACCGTCACCGCTTCGGTGTTTCCCGACGTCGCTCGCGAAATCCCAGTCATCTCGCTGGCCAATGGGCGAGTGGTAGACATCAAGGCCCGTCTAGACGATTTCGTAAGAAAGGGCGACTTGCTTATCAAGGTACAAAGCCCGGACGTTTCGGGCGCTTTCGATGTCTATCTAAAAACCGCCAATGACGAAAAGCTGGCTAACAAGGCATATGTGCGCGCGCAAGCTCTTTTCGAGCATGGCGCTATCTCTCAATCTATGTTGGAGCAGGCCGAAGATACAGAGAAAGACGCGCAAGCCGATTTGACCGCCGCGGAAGAGGGGCTAAAAACTCTCGGAGTGGACAAGAACCACCCAAGTTCCGTTGTGAATGTCTATGCGCCCACTTCGGGCGTCATCATTGCGCAGAACGTCACGCAGGCTGCCGCTGCCGGCGTCAACCTGTCTGGCTCGGCAACCGCCTTTACCATTGCCGATCTTTCTAGCGTGTGGGTCATCTGCGATGTATATGAAAACGACATTCATAAACTTAAACTTGGGCAAGAAGCGAAGATCAAGATGAACGCTTACCCCGATCGGACATTGACCGGTCATATTAGTGACATCGGTCCGGTTCTCGATCCAAGTCTTCGAACGGCCAAGGTGCGCGTCGAGGTCGGCAATCCCGGCTTCTTGAAACTAGGCATGTTTGGCACGGCTACGTTTACCAGCGGCACGAAAGAGACCGTCGCCGCGGTCCCTGCCGATGCAATCCTCCACTTGCACGATAGGGACTGGGTCTTTGTCCCGGCGGGAGGAAGCCAATTCAAACGCGTGGAGGTTCACGCAGGCAATATGCTACCGGGCAATCGACAAGAACTTCTGTCCGGAATTGGACCGGGCCAGCAGGTGGTCTCCAACGCTCTCTTACTTGAAACCGCGGGGAACCAGTAAATGATTCGCGCACTTATCGATTTCGCGCTCAAAAGCCGGTGGCTGGTCCTCAGCGGTGCAATTGTGCTTAGCGCATGGGGGGTCATCAGCTTCCGTGCTCTGCCGATTGAAGCCTATCCTGACGTTGCCAACAACTACGTGCAGGTCATTACCCAGTGGCCGGGCCGCAGCGCCGAAGAAATTGAACGCCAGGTTACGGTGCCGGTGGAGATCCAAATGGCCGGCATCCCACACTTGACTCATCTGCGCTCAACGACGCTGGCTGGCTTGTCCAGTTTGATGTTGATCTTTGACGACGATTCCACCAGCGACGTGAACCGCGAGCATGTACTGGAACGGCTTAGCATGGTCAGTCTCCCGGCAAATCTAGTTCCACAAATGGGCTCCGACTGGAGCCCGGTTGGCCAAATCTATTGGTATACGATCGAGAGTTCCAATCCAGCTTACGACGTAATGGAACAAAAATCGCTCGAGGATTGGTTGCTTGAGAAATCCTTCAAGGGGGTCAAAGGAGTCGTCGACGTTTCCAGCTTCGGCGGGCCTACAAAGGAGTATCAGATCAAGCTCGACCCAGAGAAGCTTGTCTCATACGGTCTATCGATTGGCCAGGTCGAGCAGCAGATCGCCAACAACAACACAAACGGCGGCGGTAGTTTCATCGAACAGGGCGCACAGCAGATCAACGTGCAGTCGTCCGGTCTCTATACGAGCGTGCAGGACATCGAGAACACTGTTGTAAAGACCCAGAACGGCGCCGCCATATCAATCAAAGACATCGCTACCGTCTCCCAGGGCGCTAAAATTCGACTTGGGCAGATCGGCAAAGCAACTCACCGCCCGGACGGATCAATCGTCGACAATCCCGACACCGTCGAAGGCATTGTGCTGCTACAGAAGGGCGCCGACTCCGACCCCGTCCTGCAGGGGATCCATCAGGAAGTCGACAACCTGAATCACGGCATTCTTCCCAAAGGCGTCAACGTCGTGCCTTTCCTTGACCGCTCCAAACTGGTCAAGTACACGGTTGAGACCGTGGAGCACAATCTCACGGAAGGTATGATCCTAGTCGCGATCATCCTCTTCCTATTTCTTGGTAATGTGCGCGGCGCAATCATCGTCACGCTTACGATTCCTTTCGCGCTGATGTTTGCCTCCATTTGCCTTAACCTCAGCCATATCCCAGCCAACCTTCTTTCTCTTGGGGCTCTTGACTTCGGCATGCTGGTCGATGGCTCCGTGGTGATGATCGAGAACATGATTCGCCACCTCGGCAACAAGAATGACACCCACGCCCCATGGGAAAAGATTCGTAACGCTGCTCTCGAAGTGCAACGCCCCGTCTTCTTTGCTCGCGGCATTATCATCACATCCTACTTGCCGATCTTCACCCTCCAGGCAGTCGAGGGCCGTTTGTTCAAGCCCATGGCATGGACCGTAACGTTTGCCCTCATCGGAGCACTGGTCTTCGCCGTCATCATCGCGCCGGTAATGGCCAGCATGCTGTTCCGTAAGGGCGCCGAGGAGTGGCAGAATCCGTTCATGGTGTGGCTCACGCGTCGCTATCGCACAGCGGTCCACGCCGCCATACAGCATCGCCGCATCACATTCAGCATCGCAACCGTCCTGTTCCTTATAGGCATGTACCTTGCGTTTGGCGGACCCATCGGCTCGGAGTTTCTCCCCCACCTGGACGAAGGCTCCATCTGGGTGCGCGGCACAATGCCTCCAAGCGAAGGCCCCACAGCCAGCATCGATTTCACAAACAAGGCGCGACGAGTACTAGCCTCTTTTCCTGAGGTGTGAGTTGCGGCGTGGGGGCGTCCGGTCTGGGTGTCGACTTGCGTCAACGCAGGAAATGAGGCTAGTACTCGTC
>CAZSVJ010000071.1:0-13843 GCA_964610185.1 uncultured Occallatibacter sp.
CGCGCATGCTGGAAGTTGCTGAATACTATGAGCTTGACCTGCTCCATGTGCACTACGCAATTCCCCACTCCGTCAGCGCGCTGCTGGCCCGGCAGATGATGGCTGCAAAGGGCCGTCGGCTGCCCTTTGTCACCACGCTCCACGGCACCGACATTACGCTGGTGGGCCTGGACCGGTGCTATCTGCCGATTACAAAATACGCCATCCAGGAGAGCGACGGGGTTACCAGCATCTCCAACTATTTAAAAGAGAAAACCATCGCGGACTTCGCCGTGACGCGGGAGATTGAGGTGGTGACGAACTTTGTAAACTGCGATGTCTACACGCCCATCACCGACGATGCCAAGAGAGCCGACGCGCGCCAGCGGCTGGCCGCGCCCGACGAAGCGATTCTGATGCATCTATCTAATTTCAGGCCGGTTAAGCGGGTAGTCGATACGGTGAAGATCTTCGCGAGGGTAGTGCGCGAGATTCCGGCGCAACTGGTGCTTGTGGGAGACGGGCCCGATCGCTCGGCGGCGGAGTGGCTGGCTCACGACCTGGGAATTCAATCCAAGGTGCACTTCCTGGGCAAGCAGGAGCGCGTCAACGAGCTGCTTCCTCTGGCGGATATCCTACTGATGCCAAGCGAGTTGGAGTCATTTGGATTGGCCGCGCTAGAAGCCATGGCCTGCAAGGTTCCTTCGATCGCAACCTGGGTGGGCGGGGTTCCGGAACTGATCGACGACGGGGTGACGGGGCTGTTGTATCCGGTGGGCGACATCGAGGCAATGTCGCTGGGAGCATCGAGCCTGCTCAAGGACAAAGAGCGGCTTGAGGCAATGCGGGAGGCGGGACGCAAGACCGCGCAAAAGCGGTTCTGCTCCACGCTGGTGGTGCCGCAGTATGTGCGCTACTACGAGGCGGTTCTCGCAGGCCGATGATCGGGCGGCAAACACGAGTATTCTGGTAGGCAGCACTTCATCTCTCATTCAGCACAAGGAAGAACATGGCGGAGATAGCCGTTGAGGCCACCGAAGTACCTGCGCAGTTGCCCAAAGTCCGCGTAGCCGTTCTGGGCGCCGGAAAAATGGGCGGAATTCTGCTGCAGGCTTTTCTGAAGCAAAACCTTTTCAGCCCCGATCAGATTCATGCAACTGTTGGCCATGCCGAACGGGCGCTGGCGCTGAGCACGCAGTGGGGCGTTGACGTGAGCATCGACAACCTGGAGGCAGCAAAGCAGTCCGATCTGATTGTGCTGGCGGTGAAGCCTCTCCAGGTGCCGGGTCTGATCGACGAGATTCGCCCGGCGCTCAACAAGGGCAAGACGCTGATCTCCATCGCGGCATCGGTGAAGACACGCGCCATTGAGGACGCGGCAGGCCTCGAGATCGGCGTCATCCGCGCCATGCCCAATACGCCATCGGCTCTGGGAGCGGGCGCAGCAGCATTGTGCAGAGGCCGCTTTGTCTCCGCCGCGCAGATGGAGCTAGCCGAGCGCATCTTCGAGACCGTGGGCCGCACCGTGGTTGTGGACGAGAAGCACATGGACGCTGTCACTGGGCTGTCGGCATCGGGACCGGCCTACATTTACATCATCATTGAGGCGCTTGCTGAGGCGGGCGTAAAGGTGGGCTTGCCGCGCGATATTGCCACGCAGTTGGCGGCGCAAACCACCTTTGGCGCGGCCAAGATGGTGCTCGAAACCGGCTATCATCCGGCATTGCTCAAAGACGCTGTGACCACTCCTGCAGGCTGCACCATCGACGGCATTCTGGAGCTTGAGGAGGGCGGTTTGCGCGTCACGCTGATCAAGGCCGTCATGCGGGCTACGGAAAGAGCCAAGCAACTGGCAGCGGGCTGACTTCCTGGTTTCCCACCCTAGCCGCGAAAATCCGCCGGGGCGGGCGGCGAGGATCGGGCACCCATTGGATCATCGTGTTGAAAAGTCCCAGGTCTCATCCGCCGCGGCGGACGAGACCTGGGGCACCCCGCCTAACTGCTAACTTGCTGGAACCTACCTTGCCCATCCAACGCCCAACCTGGCTGCCGTCTTACATCCCCGAATTGCAAGGGCTGCGCGGGCTTGCGGTTCTGGCGGTGTTGATTTATCACTGCCATCCGCGGCTTGAGGGCACATGGATTCACTACGCAAGCCTATGGGGATGGGCCGGAGTCAATCTCTTCTTTGTGCTCTCCGGTTTTCTGATCACGTCGATTCTGTTGGAGGCGCGCGAGAAGCCTCGCTACTTCCGCAATTTCTATGCCCGCAGGGCGCTGCGCATCTGGCCGGTTTACGTGCTGGTGCTTGTAGTTGTATATCTACAGTCGCCGTGGTTCATCGGGCCGCCAATACTAGACGCCATCAAAGCCGCTCCCTGGCTGGCTTACATCTTTTTTGTACAGAATCTCTTTCATCTGGCGCTGCCGCCGGCTATCGGACCCACATGGTCGCTGGCCATCGAGGAGCAGTATTACTTTCTTTGGGCGCCGCTGGTGCGCTTTCTGCGGCGGCCGTGGATCCTGGCTCTTGTATTGAGTGCGGCTCTGGTGGGCTCGCCGCTGATGCGTATGACCCACATCAGCTGGCTCACCCCGACCCACACGCTGACGCATCTGGACGGCATCGCGTGGGGCAGCCTGCTGGCGTTGGGCTTGCACGAGCTTCCGGTTAGCCGCCGCGTCTGGCTCTGGATGGGCTTGCTTGCGCTGCCGCTGGGAGTGTTGGCTGCGGCTACCGTGGCCGGCGGGACGGCGTTTCTCGACTCCGCGCTCGCGATTGGTTTTGCCGGCGCGGTGCTGGGCTCCATCGCTTCGACAGGCGCGCGCAATCCGATCAATGCCTCGCTGCGCCGGGGGCCGCTGGCTTTCTACGGCAAGATCAGCTACGGCCTCTACATGACCCACATAATGGTCTTCATCTTTTTGGGCTGGTTTGACCTCAGAATGGATCGCTATGGTACTGCCGGCAACCTGGCTGTGGTTGCATTCCGGCTGGCGGCTTCAACGGTGTTGGCCACCGCGCTCTGGTATGGTTTCGAGTCGCAAATCCTTAAGCTGAAGCGTTATTTTTGACAACGGACCTCCCAACGCGGCGAAAGAGAGGGAAAGAAAGATGCAAACGGCCAATTCCGAAAAGACCTTTCAGATGACGGGCGTCATCGCAAAAAGCTTGGTTGGGTCGATGGAAATCCCAGTGACGGTTGCTCGCCGGTAGGTCAGACTCGGAACTTCCTGGGGGATTTACGCCCAGCGGCCAATAACGGCCAGCAGCACCAGAAGAAACAGTGCCACGACCGGTGCCGCCGGTTGCCTGCGGCGAAGGTAATGGACGAGAGCGACCGCAGTCAGCAGCGCAAGTACCGCAGCCGCCAAAATGGGAAGGATGTTTGGCCGCGAAGAATGAACGGGCATCATCAGTCCCGCCGCGCCTGCCATCTCAACCAGGCCGATTACGCATGCCGCCCCAAGTGGCATCGTGATGCCGCTGTCTCGCGGTCCGGACGATCGGGTTTCAGTCTGCAGTGAACAGACAAAGATCCTGCGGAATCCGTCAATAAAGAACACGCCAGCCAGCAAAATCTGCGTAAACCAATCCAAGCTATTCATCGTTTTACCTGCCTCCATGATTCGGCCCTGGCCCGTGCTGGCAAAAAGTTCATGCCCAGGTGGTCGCTGCCGTCTTGGATCTCTTACATAAGTGATATATAAAGATAAGATGATGTAAAAGTCAATGATTTCTTGAATTATTGCGCAAACGCGTCTTACGGAGTCCGATCCGCTTTGGCTAGATTAGGCGTCTTATCATCTCTTAAGTATTTATATATATTGACTTAATGTGAATTTTACCGAACCCAATGGTTAAGCGTCAATGATGACAATATGACGATTATATGATGCACGTATGATCGGATCGACGGGGATAGTAGCCACAAAACCTGGAAGTTTCTGGCAGGTTCTTCGTTCGGAGCATGGCAAAACGAGGATACCGAATGGATCTCCGCACGCTATGGCCAGCGTCCGACGACGACGAACAGCGCCATGAGAAACAGTCCGATGCTGGGAACGGCCGTCTCTTTGCGGCGGAGATGATAGATGGTGGCAATCACCATTAGGAGCGCCAATCCCCCAGCCGCCAGACGCAGAAGGATGTAGGGCGGCCAGAAGTCGTATGGCAAGACCAAGCCGACGGCTCCGACAACTTCCAAAAGTCCGACCTGGGCGGCCAACCCCCTGGACACCCCGATCTTGGCGCCTTTGGTGCGGGCTTCCACGGCCTTCTTGAGTTCGTCATAAGCCAGCACCTTGCTGATTCCCGTAAAAACGAAAGTGCCTGCCAATAAAAACTGCATGATCCAAAGTACGATGTTCATTGCCTGATTTGTCCCCCGCTTCGATCAAATCAGAATTACTGCAAGCCGTCAAAACCGAAAGCAGCAGCAAACGATTGAACCCCGAAACAAGGATGCATGTCAAGAGCGGATGGGCACATCGCGGTCGACGCCGTTTCTTCGAGAATGAGCCGGTCCCAAAAGGGTCCCGCAGCCTGGGAGACTGCTTCACAAATGTGTGACTCGAATCACCCATGAATGCAACGGACGCCTGCTAGGTTTGAATTGCGCGCAAATTCTCCCTGCGAGGTTCAATATGAGCGACGAGACAGCGAGCAAGAACCCCCTGAGCCCACAGCAATTGGCCAAGATGGACGCCTACTGGCGAGCCGCCAACTATCTTTCCGTCGGCCAGATCGGCTTTTTCGGAAGCTCAGCTGGACCTACGGCATTGCCAGCCATGTGGCGCCGGAGACGCCTGGCTCGATTCATGAGGGCGGCGAGGTGGGGAACCCACTAACTTCGCTAACTCGCTGATTTGCTATTCTCAAACCCGCTGACTTGTTCAGCCGAAACTTAAGAGGTTTTCGTTCATGCCATCTTTACCTGTGTTGGTCTTGAATAGCGGTTCTTCCTCCATCAAGTTTTCAGTCTATGAGGCCGGCGACGGCGAGCGGCGCAAACTGCATGAAGGCGCCGTAGATGGCATCGGCACCGATCAGGGCTCATTCTGGATCAAAGACTCGACCGGCAAGAAGCTTGTGGATCAAACTCCGGCCCTGCCCACCCTGGCCATCGCGTTCAAGCTTGTTGCTGACGCGCTTCACTCCGGCGACTTCCCTGCTCCCACGGCAATCGGCCATCGCATGGTTTGCGGTGGCCCCACGGTGCAGGAGAATCAGCTCATCACGCCCGCGCTGATCGATGAAATGGAGCGCTACACAGCCTTTGCGCCGCTGCACACGCCCATTGCCGTGTACATCATGCGCGAGTCCCTGCGGCTGTTTCCCGGCGTTCCCAACTACGTTTGCCTCGACTCCTACTTTCATCGCACCATGCCCGAAGTCGTCACTCACATGCCTATTCCCGAGGAGTATTCGGCGATGGGCGTGCGGCGTTACGGAGCGCATGGGATCTCATATGAGTCGATCGTTTTCCAGTTGCAGCCCAACGTGCCGGAGAAGCTTATCGCGGCTCATCTGGGCAACGGCGCTTCCATCTCCGCCATTCACAACGGCAAATGCCTTGACACTTCGATGGGCCTCACGCCCACAGGCGGCATCATTAGCGGAACGCGCACGGGTGACATCGATCCCGGCGTACTTTTATTTATTCTGCGTAAGATTGCTGAGACAGCAAAGACTGCTTCCGAGGCTGCAGACAAGCTAGAAACCGTAGCCAGCAAGAAGGCCGGCCTGCTGGGCGTAAGCGACCTATCCAACGACATGCGGGATCTGCGCGACGCGATTAAAGAAGGCAATGCCAAAGCGCGCCTGGCCGTGAACAAATTCACTTGGACTATCGCCAAGTGGATCGGTAGCTATGTAGCCGAGTTAAACGGGCTGGACGTGCTTGTATTCACCGGCGGAATCGGCGAAAACGACATTGCTTCGCGGACTGAGATCTGCGCCGGCCTTGGAGCATTGGGCATAGTGCTCGATCCGGTTCGTAACAACGTTCGCGGGGAAGCAGTTATCTCCGCCGATAGCTCCCGAGTTATCGTGCGTGTCATTCCGCCCGCCGAGGATCTGATTATTGTCAATCACGTAGTGAGACTGCTGGGGGATTAGGCCGAGCCGTCTTCAATGGGCAAGTCCGTCCGAACTGCGGGTTCAAGTTGAGTGCCGGGGCAACACCAGGACCTTCAATTGTTTGCCAAGCTTAGCGAAATCCGGATCAGAGGTCACCAGCGTGGCGCCGGACCGCATCGCAAGTTCCGCGGCAAAGCAATCGGCCAAGCCCAGCTTGTATCGGTCATGGAGTTCGCCCGCAGCCAGAGCTTGCTCACTGTCGGGCGAGGCAAATTCCACTAAACGTTTGACCTTTTGAATGGCCATCCTCGCCTTCTCTAGCGTGGAGTATCTCGCAAAGACATAAAGTACCTCGGTAAGGTTGACGACCGAGATACTGAGCCACACCAGCTTCTTGTCTGCTTGAGTGAGCAAATCCTGGATTTTGGCCGCTCCCTCCCGATCGCGAAATAATCTCACCAGCGCATTCGCATCCAGCACATATTCCCTCACCGCTCAGCCTCGATCCGCGCTTCTTCGCGTTCGCGTTCTTTGCGCTTCTCCTCCATCCACCACCCCTCAACATCCTCCTCGACGTGGCTCAAGCACCCTCGAAGAGCCAGGATCTCCGCCAACGCGGTCGACTCCACCGTTAACTTACCGTTTTCCTCGCCGAATACAACTTTCGCCCGAGGTCTTAGGTTGTACTTAGCCCTCAACTTCGCCGGAATCACCAATTGGCCTTTCGAGCTGATCGTCGCTGTCTGCCCCATAACGTCTTACCTCCAGGTAAGACGCATTCTACGCCTATCGAAATTCGGAATTCAAGCAGCCAGACGTAATGCCAAGCTGCTTGTTCTACACTAGTGGGTTCCATACGGAGTCCCGGTTCATGCCAACTGCCGCCATTTCCATCGATGCAAAACGTCTTCCCTCGCCTGGATTGCGCCGCTTTGCGTGGGGCGTGCTGGCCTACTTCATCGCCGTGATCCTGTGGGGCACGCTGGTGCGCGCCACCGGCTCGGGAGCGGGATGCGGCAATCATTGGCCGCTGTGCAATGGAACGGTGATGCAGCATTCGGCGAGCGCGAATACGATGATCGAGTTCACGCATCGCATCACCAGCGGCCTCTCGTTCTTCTCTGTCGTAGGCCTGCTGTGGTGGACATTCGCCGGCACGGTGCGTGGACACTTGGCGCGGGCCGCCGCAGTGGGCTCGGTGGTGTTCACACTCATTGAAGCGATGCTGGGCGCGTTTCTGGTTAAGCTCGGCCTCACGGCGCAGAGCCAGTCGCCGCTGCGCCCGGCCTACCTGGCCTTGCACCTGGCCAACACGCTGCTGCTGCTGGCCGCGCTCACGCTGACCGCGCATTTGCTTAGCCGTAGCAAGGGCTTTCTGCGCGGAAGTGTTCGCCTGGTGGCGCCATTCGGCGCCATCGCTACCGTGGTGGTGGTGATGATTGTTGGCGTCACCGGCTCACTGGCCGCGCTAGGCGATACGCTTTTCCCGGCTACCTCACTCGGATCCGCTCTGGCGCAGGACTTCAGCGCCACCAGCGGTTGGCTGGTTCGCTGGCGTTGGACACATCCAACGGTTGCATTCGTGGCCAGCATCTTCCTAATCTGGATTCTGGTGCGCGCCGCGCAGCGATCCATAGCCTGGGACAATCGCCGCCTTTCCGCGCTGGTGCTGTTGCTGCTGGCAACTGTCTATACGCTGGGCGTGCTCGACGTAATCCTGCTGGCGCCGCTGTGGGTCCAGGTTGCGCATCTGCTGGCCGCGGATTCGCTCTGGGCTGCGCTGGTGGTGTTGACGGCACGGTTGACGATTCAGCCAAAGACAGGGAACAAGGCTTAGGAAGCAGAAAGCAACAAACACCCCGCCAGGTTATTGCCCCTCAAACCGCACCACGTCCGGGCCAATCGTTGCGGCGCACTGCCTGGGCGCAAGATGGCCGCAACCTGGAATGACGTCAAGCTGCGACTGAGGAACAAGACTATGCATCGTCTCGCCTTGGCTGAGCGGTGTAATGACGTCCGCGGCGCCCCAGACAATTAGCACCGGCATTCTTAGCTGGGGCAATAGCTTGTCGGTCGCATCCTGCCCGGTCATCATACTGTCGATGGCCTGATGAATGACCCACGCATTCTTCTTTGAAAGGCGCACGATATCCCTGGCGATGAACTGCGGCACGTCCGGCGGAGCCGGCATCAGGAGCGCCTCCAATTGCGCCAGTTGCGCAGGCGAATTGGGCGTAAACAGGTTCACATCCCACTTCGGTATTTCCTTGATGCCTGCCGAGTCAAACAGCATCAAACGTCGCACCCGATCCGGATGCCGAAAGGCGACGTGCTGCGCAATCGCGCCGCCCATCGACCAGCCGCCGAGATCCACTTGCTTCAACCCCAGAGCATCCATGAAGCCGACGACGACCTCCGCCTCATCGTGCACCGAGTAGGAGAAGCCGGTCGGCCGTGAGCTGCGACCATAGCCGGGCAAATCGGGCATATAGACGCGAAAACCGGCCTTGGCCAGATAGGGCGCAAGGTTGCGCCAGTCCTCCGCGCGGCTTCCGAGCCCGTGAACGAGAACAACAACTGGACCGTCCGCCGGGCCCACAGCGTTGTAGTGGACCCGATAGCCTTCGACTGTGACCGAGCGGGACTGAAATCCGGAAAGGAATTCGTGCGCATACGTCATTCCGTTGAAGTAGCTCACCGGCCGCAGCCAAAATCCAACCGCCGCCGCCACTAAGAGTAAAACCACAAACTGAGCCAGCCTCTTCATCGTGCCTCTCTCGCATTCGCGCCCAGATTTTGCGCTCTCTGCCAACCGGCCTCGATTACGCGAACCGTCACCGGGTCAAGGCGCAAAGTCCGCCGCGGCGGATGACTATTCCACTCCGCGCGTTCCACCCATCGCACCGCATCCGCGTCCGAGGCTGCATTCAATACCCCGCCCACAACGCGGCACAGGTAATCCGCGATCACATAATGGTAGCGGACGCGCTCGCCCTCGCGATGAATGCGGTCCAGCAACTCAACTAGTTCAACTGGCTCGACGGTCAGCCCGGTCTCTTCCCTCACCTCGCGGACAACGCCTTCCATGAGCGATTCGCCGACCTCGAGCATTCCGCCGGGCAGGGTCCAATGGCCCAGCATCGGCTCGGTTCCGCGCCGCACCAGCAGCACCCGGCCATCCGCGACAATCACCGCGCCTACGCCTACCAGCGGCGCCTCGGGAAACTCTCGCTGCATTGTCTTACCTCTCATTCCTCCTATTGACTATAGGTCCACCAGCGTCCAGTTGCGCAACCGCGCCGGGGCACACTGCATCCTCAGCCCCGGGCTATCATCAAAGACAAGCAGGAGAAGGGAAATGTCCGAATTCACGCTTCATATCGAGAATATGCACTGCGGCTCCTGTATTCGCCGCGTCAGTCAGGCCCTGGCTTCGACCGAAGGCGTTCGTGTTGAGGAGGTCCGTCTGGGCGCGGCGCGGTTGAGCACAAATCAAGACACGCCGCCCGTTGAGCTTGCCGTTGCAGCTCTCGCCAAGGCTGGCTACCCCGCACGGCTGGAACAATAAATGGCCGCAACGGAAACGCTGACGCTGCCGGTGTTGGGCATGACCTGCGCATCCTGCCAGCATCATGTGGAAGAGGCGCTGCGCTCGACGGCGGGAGTGGAATCGGCGCATGTCGATCTGATAGCCAATCGCGCCAGCGTGGTCTTCGATCCTTCTATCGCCGCTCCCACGGCGCTGATTGAGGCCATTCGCGCCGCAGGCTACGACGCCGTGCTGCCGCGGACTGGAGCTTCACCTTCCGACGCCTCATCGAAGCCAGCCTCGTCGAAGCTGGACGCGAGTGATGCCAAGGCAATGGTTACGATTGCAAGCGGCGCCGCCGCAATGCTGCTGTCCATGCCGCTTGGAACAGAAATGGGCGCAGTGGACCACGCCTTCATGCGTCTATGGCCCTGGCTTTATGCGTTGCCGGCGGACCCGTTGCGCTGGTTTCTGCTGATTCTCACGGCGGTCATCGTTGTGTGGGCCGGGCGCGGCATCTATTCAAGCGCCATCCGCGCTGTGCGCCACGGAACCACCAACATGAATACGCTGGTCAGCCTCGGAACCGGCGTGGCGTTCGTGTACTCCGCGTACGCGACAATCTGGCCCGCAAGCGGCCGCGAAATTTATTTTGACGCGGTGCTGCTGATCGTCGGTTTTCTGCTACTGGGCAAGGCGCTGGAAGGGCGCGCCAAACGACGCGCACTGGCGGCGCTCGACTCGCTCTCCCGGCTGCGTCCGGTCACAGCCCGGCGCATTCGCGATGGAGTCGAGACTACCGTGCCTCTCGCCGACGTTCAGATCGGCGACAGCATCTTGGTGCTGCCTGGAGAACGATTCCCGGTAGACGCCACGATTCTCGAAGGCCGCACTACGGTGGACGAATCGATGCTCACCGGTGAGCCTACGCCCCAGCCGCGCGAGCCTGGAGGCCGCGTCTTGGCCGGCTCGCTCAACTACGACGGGGCCGTTACGTGCCGGGCCGAATCGCTCGGCGAAGCCACGGTGCTGGCGCAGATCACGCGCATGGTCGGGCAGGCGCAGTCCTCGCGCGCGCCGATGGAGCGGCTCGCCGACCGCGCCAGCTCCATCTTTGTTCCCATCGTGCTGGCGCTGGCGGTGGCTACCTTCTTTGCCTGGTTCATCGCGGCGCATTCGCTTCCGCTGGCGCTCGCCAACACCGTCGCTGTACTGGTCGTCGCCTGCCCATGCGCCATGGGGCTGGCTGTGCCCGCGGCCCTCACGGTGGCCGTGGGGCGCGGCGCGCAATTAGGCGTGCTTTTCAAGGGCGGAGAAGCTCTGGAACGGCTGGCGCACCTGGACGCAATCGTTCTCGACAAGACGGGGACGCTAACCGTAGGACGACCGGCGCTGGAGGGCATCCATTCACTCGCCGACCACAAGGAGGACGACCTGCTGCGCATGGCGGCGGCAGCCGAGGAGCGGTCGAACCATCCGCTTGCGCACGCTGTTTTGGATGCGGCGCTGGCGCGGGGCCTGGTTTGGCAGCCTGCCGAAGACGTTCAGGTTCTTCCTGGCCGCGGCCTCACAGCCAAGGTCGAGGGCCACGACTGCCTGCTCGGCAATAAATTGCTATTTCATGAATTCAGCATCGCACTTCCCGTGGGAATTTCGCCATCGGAGGCCGGCGTAACCCGTTTATGGATGGCTCTCGACAATGTTCCTGCCGGCTATTTCGATGCGCGGGACAAACTTCGTCCCGATGCGGCTAAGGCTATGGCCGCGCTGCGCAAATCGGGTCTGCGCATCCTCATGCTTACCGGCGATTCAGCGGCGGCAGCGGCGCCCATCGCCCTGCAAGCTGGAATCACCGAGGTCGAAGCCGGCCTGGACCCCGCGGGAAAGCTGGCGCGCATTCGCGCTCTTCAGCAGAACGGCCTGCGCGTGGCCATGGTTGGCGACGGCATCAACGACGCCGCGGCTCTGGCCCAGGCCGACGCCGGTATCGCTATGGGCTCGGGAGCTGACCTGGCGCAGGAGGCCGGAGACGTACTGCTTCTGCGCGCGCAACCGCTCGCCATTCCCGCTGCGCTCGAACTTGCCCGTTCCACCCTGCGCATTATGCGCGAGAACCTGGTTTGGGCCGCAGCCTACAACGTGCTCGGAATTCCTCTGGCCGCCGGCGCGCTTTACCCTGCATTCCACATTCTGCTTACTCCCTGGATAGCGGCCGCGGCCATGGCGCTCAGTTCGGTTTGCGTGCTGGCCAACAGCCTTCGCCTGCGCGGCTGGCAGCCGGCGCGAGGGTTTGCTTCCCAGTCTTCAAGAAGAGCGTGAAGGATCGGGCACCCACTTTCATCCAATCCCACCCATCGAGTCCGCCGCGGCGGAGACGCTCGATGGATGGGGCACCCTGTGTCCATCGCTCATGCGCTACGACAAGTTAAACTAACGATAGAGCCTGTCCGTGCGCATCCTGACCCGTTACATTCTCGGCGAGATTCTCTCCCACGCGCTGATCGGTTGCGCGCTCTTCACCTTCATTTTGTTCATGAAAGAACTGCCCCACATCCTGGAGATGGTGGTGCGCAATAGCTCCACCTTCGCCAGCGTGATGGAAGTTCTGGTCTTTTCGCTGCCCAACTTTTTCATTTTCACAATTCCGATGGCCGTTCTGGTTGGAGTTCTGCTGGGGCTGAGCCGGCTGGCAAGCGACAGTGAGATCGTCGCAATGCGCGCGTCGGGCCTGGGCATCGGTTACTTCGTCCGCGTTGCCTCCATCGTTGCAGTCGGCGGCACGCTGCTGGGATTGGGCAATTCGCTTTATGTGGTTCCCCGCGCCAGTCGGGCCATTCTGGATTTGCAAAAGGCGCTCGCCTCGCAGGCTTCCTACGAGATTCAGCCGCGCGTCTTCGACGAGGACTTTCGCAACTTCGTCCTCTACGTTCAAGACGTGATTCCAGGCGCCGGAGCCGTCAATTGGCGCAATGTTTTCATGGCCGATATCAGCGACCCCAACGCTCCGAAGATTACCACTTGCGCATCGGCCACTGTGGTGAGCGACTCCGGCCAGGCCCGCTCCAGTCAGGACCGTTCCAGTCAGGACAGTTCCAGTTCGGACCGCTCTAGCCCGGAGTTGCTGATGCAGTTGCGCAACGGAACGGAAGATGAAACCGTGGCCGGCCAGCCGCAACTGTCCAACACATCTACATTCGACGTGACCGATCGGCCTTTCGTCTCCAGCCAGCAAAACGAAGGCCATCTCGGACGCCTGGAAACATTCATTTATGCCATGTCAATGGATGAGTTGCGAGCGCGCAGCCATGGAGCCGACGGCAAGCAATTCCTGCTCGAAATCAACAAGCGTTTTTCTTATCCGGCCGCCTGCCTGGTTCTCATGCTGGTGGGCGTGCCGTTGGGTGTAACCTCGCGACGCGGCGGCAAGAGCTCGGCCATGGTGGCCGCGCTGGCGCTAGTCGTCGCCTATTACTCGCTGTCGCTGATCGGCAATGCGCTGGGCCGTCAAAACTGGATTCCGGCGTTTCTAGCCGTGTGGTCTG
Organism: uncultured Occallatibacter sp.; assembly: GCA_964610185.1. Lineage (GTDB taxonomy): Bacteria > Acidobacteriota > Terriglobia > Terriglobales > Acidobacteriaceae > Telmatobacter. Next base: position 13,133 of record CAZSVJ010000071.1, read on the forward strand.
CAAACCTGCTCTTTGCCGCGGGCGGAATCTTCCTGTTATGGCAGATGGCGAGCGGGGGCCGGATTCTGAGCGCAATCACAAGCTTGGCCGCGCGATCTCCCGATGCAAGGACCGCCTTAACTCCCAAGCGAATCCGCGGCCCACTCGCCGACCTTGTTGCCAGGTTTCAAAGGCGCTCAACGCGCGCCAGGGCACGTGGCGTTTTTCCGCGCATTCTCGACCAATATGTGGTGGTGGAGTTTCTGAAGACGTTTCTCATGGTGCTGTGCGCGTTCGTCATGCTTATGCTCGTCTTCACCACCTTCGATCTGCTGGCTGACATTCTGCGCAATCACCCCGCGCTGTCTATTGTCGGCGCTTATTTGATCAACCTGACGCCCGATATGCTTTACCGGCTTGCGCCGCTGGCCGTACTCATCTCCGTGCTGGTCACATTCGGCGCGCTCAACCGCAACAGTGAAATCATCGCCATGAAAGCCACCGGCATCAGCCTCTACCGCCTGGTGGTTCCTGTGGTGGTCATCGCCCTCATGCTGTCGTTCAGCCTTTTCCTCTTCGACCAGTTCTATTTGCCTCAGGCCAACCAGAGGCAGGAGGCATTGCGCGGCATCATCAAAGGCCGCCCGCCGCGCACCGTCCTCCATCCCGAGCAGACTTGGATCTTCGGCCAGCCGCACGCAGGAGAGCCCGCACGCATCTTTCACTACCAGT
>CAZSVJ010000072.1:0-13771 GCA_964610185.1 uncultured Occallatibacter sp.
TCCGGTGCGCCCGGAGTTCTTTCACCTCGACCCGCCGTCCGCGCCCGCGCCCCACTTGCTCATCTTTGGGGGTTCGCAGGGCGCGCGCATCTTCAATACCCGCGTGCCAGATGTGATCCCCGCGTTGCTTGATGCGGTTCCGGGCCTGACCGTTTTGCACCAGAGCGGAACGGGCCACCTTGAGCAAACCAGAGCCGCCTACGCCGCTGTTGGCGCCGATCCTGCGCGTATTGAGATCCTGCCATTTCTGGACGATATGCCTGCGCGCTTTGGCGCGGCGCATTTGGTGATGGCGCGCAGCGGCGCTTCCACAGTGGCCGAACTCGCCGCGGCCGGCAAGCCAAGCCTGCTGGTGCCGTTTGCCGCCGCAGCCGACGAACACCAGAAGCGCAATGCGGAAGCCATGGTTGATGCCGGGGCTGCCGTCATGCTGCTGGAGGGCGATCTCGATGCCCCCGGTAAACTGCTCGGCGAGTTGACCCGGCTGCTTACCGATTTCGATCGATTGGCCCGCATGGCCGCCGCGGCCCGGACAGAGGCTCAGCCAGACGCAGCCGAGCGAATCGCCGACCGGCTTGCCGCGCTGGCGGGTAACGGTACTCCACCGATTACGACTGGCGCGTCTTAAAAACAAACGGCCCGTCCGCCGAAGCGAACGGGCCTTTCTGAGGAAGACCGCAGGATCTGGGCGACTGCGGAAGGCCTCAGGCTTTACCGGTGACCGCCACCCCCGTGGCCGCCACCACCCCCATGGAATCCGCCGCCGCCGCCGCGGGCAAATCCGCCCCCACCGCCACGGGCAGCGCCGCCACTGAAGCCGCGAGCCGCCCCGCTGCTATAACCGCGGGCTGCTCCGCCAGCGTATCCTCGTGCCGCTCCACCGGCATAACCGCGAGCCGCACCGCCTGCATAACCACGGGCCGCAACTCCGTATCCGCCGCGACCGTAACCGTAACCGCCGCGATAGCCGTAGCCGCCCCAGCCGTGACGCCAGCCCCAGCCGTACCAAGGCCCGACGCCGATGAAGAGGCCACCGCGGAACCATCCCGGCCCGTAATAGCCATAGGGCGCGCATGCATAAGGGTAATAATTGTAGTAACCCCAATCGCAGACCGGGGGACCGTAGACATCGGGCGCGTAAGCGACTTCGGGGCCAACGCCAATTCCCACTCCCACTTGCGCGTTAGCCGCTGCCGCGAACGGCAGAGCCAGAAGCATCGCAACCAAAACCAACCGTAAATACCTCATAAACCCTCCTTGTGCCGCTCTTTCCTGACCCGTCTCGTCCAATCTCAACCTGGGCCCCGGAGTCGGCCTCCGTCTTCTGCACCTGCCGGCCCTGGGCTTTTCTTCCCGTCCGGCTTCTGACTATTAGAACAACCTTTTCTTTCTAAAGTTGCGGTCTCTTCCCAAAGAATCGTTCATCGCACATTAAAGTGCAAGGCAATTGTTCGCTTGTCCCGCTTTACGTGATGCCAAAAGGCATCCCGCGCCGAACCGGAAACACGCTCGAATGTTAAAGTTGAGTGTCACGCATCCATGTTCACAACCTCCCAGCACGCGCACTTCATCGGTATCGGCGGCATCGGCATGAGCGGCATTGCGGAGATTCTGCTCAGCCTGGGCATGAAGGTTTCCGGCTCCGATCTTCGCCGCGGCCCTGTGACCGACCGCCTTGCCAGCCTGGGCGCCACTATCTATGAAGGCCACCTGGCAGGCAACGTTGCGGGCGCAACAGTGGTTGTCACCAGTTCGGCCGTCGGCGCGGAAAATCCCGAAGTGCTCAAAGCGCAGGCGCAGAAGATTCCCGTCATTCAGCGCGCCGAGATGCTGGCCGAGCTGATGCGCCTCAAATATGGCATCGCCATCGCCGGCATGCACGGAAAAACCACGACCACATCGATGGTGGCCTCTGTGCTTTCCGCAGGCGGCCTCGATCCAACCGTCGTCGTCGGCGGCCGAGTGGACGCGCTCGGGTCGAACGCACGCCTTGGGACGACACAATATCTCGTAGCCGAAGCCGACGAGAGCGACCGATCCTTCCTCAAGCTATCGCCGATCCTCGCGGTGGTCACCAATCTGGACCGCGAGCACATGGACTGTTACGAAAACATGGCCGACGTGGAGCGCGCCTTTCTCGAATTCATGAACAAGGTACCGTTCTATGGAGCCGTCACCGCTTGCCTCGACAACCCGCAATTGGCCGCGATTCTGCCCCGCGCCCGCCGCCGCGTCTTCACTTATGGAACTGCGGAAGAGGCCGACTTCCGTCTCGAGTTTCTGGCAGCGGGCGAAGGACGCTTCGCGCGGTTTCAGGTCGTCACAAAGGATGGGCCGCTGGGGCCATTCGAGCTGCATGTCCCCGGACGCCACAACGTCCTCAATGCCACCGCCGCCGCAGCCATCGCCCGCCAGCTTGAGGTTCCCGCTGAAAAAATTGCGGAGGGGCTCAACAATTTTCGCGGCGTTGACCGGCGCTTTCAGCAGCGCGGCCAGGCCCGCGGCGTTACCGTGGTCGACGACTACGGCCACCATCCCACCGAGATTCGCGCCACGCTATCTGCGGCCCGCGAGTGCGGCCACAAGCGCATCTTCGTCGTCTTTCAGCCGCACAGGTATACCCGCACCCTCGATCTGCTGGAAGAGTTCGGCAGCGCATTTCGAGATGCCGACTCCGTGATCGTGTTGCCCATCTATGCCGCCAGCGAGGAGCCCATCCCCGGCGTTACCGCTGAGCGCCTGGTCGAGATGATCGCTGGCGCGAAGGCGCAGTATGCCCCGGACTTCACCGCCGCAGTAGCCGCGGTTGCCGCTGAAGTCCGCGAGGGCGATCTGGTTCTCACCCTCGGTGCCGGCAACGTAAGTCAACTGGCTCCGCAAATGTTGGCGGCGCTGGAACGGGCTTGAACCAGAATCGCTAGATTGTGACTTGATGATTTGCCCATTACGGGATATATTACTGGATATAGATCGGAGCCGAAAATGAGCACTTCCTCTCAAAGGCGCGCACTGAAGAATTACCGCAATCGCCTCGGCCAGCGAGGACTGGCGCGATTTGAGGTCCTCGGACTCTCAACTGACCGCGATCTGATCCGTTCGATGGCTCGAAGGCTTGCCGATAACGGACCCGAGGCTGCGGAGTTGCGCGCGTCCGTGCATCGGAAGATCGTGAATGAACCGCTCCGGAAGGGCGGCATCCTTGCCGCGCTGCGCCGTTCCCCATTGGTCGAAGCCGATCTCAATCTCGTTCGTCCACGCATTCCCGGTCGCAAGGTTGACCTTTGACCCGCTACCTGCTCGACACCAACATCATCAGTAATGTCACCAAACCGGCGCCCTCCGAGCCGCTTCTCGCATGGATGGCGGAACAGGCCGACGAGGATCTGTTCATCGCCTCTCTCACCGTTGCTGAAATTTGGGCAGGAGTGCTGGGGAAGCCGGCCGGCAAAAGGCGCGCACAATTGGAAAGGTGGTTTGCCGGCAAGGAGGGGCCGCAAGCGCTATTTGCCGGTCGCGTTCTCCCATTTGACGAGAAGGCCAGCCTGATCTGGGGACGGTTGATGGCTGCGGGCGCGAAGGCCGGTCGCCCACGTAGCCCATTGGACATGATCCTTGCCGCCGTCGCGGAAGCGAACGGTTGCATTTTGGTCACCGACAACGAAAGGCATTTCGCGGGGCTGAGTTTCATCAACCCCATGCGGTCTCAGACCTGAGCGCCGGCCTTCGGCTGCGATCAAGCCCCGGCGTGAGCCTCGACATCGCGCTCAATCGCCTTGCTCAATTCAAGCCGGGCTTTCGACAGGTCATGCATCTGCTGTAGATTCAGCCAGAACTCCGGGCTGTTGCCGAAGAAGCGGGCCAGGCGCAGCGCGGTGTCGGGCGTGATTGCCCGCTTGCCGTGGATGATGTCACCGATGCGGGTTGCAGGCATCCGGATCTTCAGCGCCAAGGCATTCTGGGTTATGCCGAGAGGAATGAGAAACTCTTCGCGCAACATCTCACCAGGATGCGTGCTGGCCCTCTGAAGGTTCCATCCGGAAGCCGGTCTGCTAATTGTCATACTTTCGTTCCCTTGCCTTATTCTCCTTCAAGCATCAACCGTTAGTCCACCAACGGAAACCTTTCTCTTACCCCGATCTCCGTTCCACGCCCGTAACGGCACGGGTTCCCCTTGAGCCGCTTGAGGAAAAAGCTCGCCGCCTCCGGGCTATATTGAAAGCTGGCGATTCTCACGACCTTGCTCAGGCGTGAAGAGAGAGAACAATACAAACCGCCCATTCGCATGGGAGGATGAAGCACCCCCGGAACCGAGCTTTCGGCGCGTAAGGGAAGGTGTGCCCCCATCCGTGGGCGTCCGCCGCGGCGGACCCGGCATGCCGCTCGAAATGGCGGACGGCGACGACGCCTATTCCACCGGCGCCGCACCCTTTAGCGGGTCGCGGAACGCGTGGTGGCGGCCGTCGAGCACGGTGGGGCGTGTCTTTCTGGCTCTCGGCGCTTTTTTCGTTCTGGGCAGCTTCATTACAGTCAGCCTGGTTCTCAAGACCTACCTTGAACGCGATGCCCGCTTCCGCATTGCCGGAGCCGAAAATATTGCAGCCTCAGGCCTTACCCAGGTCAGCCGAACTGACGTGCTGCCGGTCTTCGGTGAAGATATCGGGCGCAACATCTTTCACGTCCCGATCAGCTTGAGGCGCAAGCAACTGGAAGAGATTCCCTGGGTAGAGCGGGCCACGGTAATGCGCGTACTTCCCGACCAGCTTCGCATCGCGCTGGTGGAGCGCAAGCCAGTGGCATTCACCCGCCAGGGCCAGCAAATCGGCCTCGTTGACGCGAGCGGAGTTCTGCTGCAAATGTCTGCGGCAACCATGGCACAGCACCATTACTCCTTCCCGGTTTTGACGGGGATCGATCCCGGCGACCGGTTGGCATCCCGTTCGGCGCGGATGGCCGTGTACGAGCGTCTACTGGCGGAGTTGGACGCCAGCAATCAGCATCTTTCCGACCAGATATCCGAGATAGACCTCACCGATCCCGAAGATGCCCGCGTGTTGATGCCGGAACAGGGCGCCGACATTCTGGCTCATCTTGGCCAGGACCGTTTCCTTGAGCGCTACCAGCGTTACAAGGCGCATATCGCCGAGTGGCGCCAACAATATCCCAAGCTGGCGGCAGTGGATCTGCGTTACGACCAGCAAGTGGTGCTGGAGATGGCTCATGGCACGACCGCTGTCGAAGCCACGCCAGGCGCGGCAGTCGCACCTGACACGAGCAGCGCCAAGCCATCCGCCGGGGAACCGGTGGATTCGGCCAATCGAGCGCCAACGAAAGCGAGCGCCAAAGCAGCCCAGAACCATTCGGCAAAATCGGCCGAAAACGCGCCGACTAAATTGAAGATCGTTGCAGCCGAGGATAAGACCGCCGATGTAAAAGACAAGACCGGGAAGGTTAGATCGGCCAGCGACAAGGATGCGAAAGACAAGGATGCGAAAAACAGGGCCGCGAAAGAGAAGTTGATCCGGGACCTGACGGCGAAAGACAAGGCCGAAAGGGAAAAGAAAAGGCGCGAAGCTGCTCAAGGCGCGGCGCTCAATGGCGCCAAAGGCAAGCCCACCCCACGAACTCCCACGGCTGCTACGGCCGCAAGGGAGGGTCAGTGAGTCCAGAACAATGAGCCAAAAACAGGACAATCTGATCGTGGTGCTGGATATTGGCAGCGCGTGGACTCGCGTGTTGGCTGCCGACCTGAACGAGAACGCGCTGCGCTATCGCGGGCACGGAGTAGTGGAGTCGGCGGGGATGCGCAAAGGGCTCATTGCCGAGCTTGGGCCCGCGGCCAAGGCGGTCAAGGCAGCCAATGAGCAGGCCGAGCGGGTGGCGCGCGCCAATATCGATGAATGTGTAGTGGGCGTGGGCGGGCCGCATATTCGCGGGCTCAACACCAGCGACGGAATTACCCTCGGCACTCGCATGAGAGAGATTGAGCGCGAGGACGTTCGCTATGCCGTGGACCGGGCCAGGGCCATCGAGCGGCCTGCCGACCGCGAGATTCTTCATCTGCTTCCGCGCCAGTTCATTCTCGACAATCAGCCCGGCATCTTCGATCCTGTCGGCATGATTGGAACCCGGCTCCAGGTGGACCTGCACATTGCCACCTGCTCCGGCAGCGCGATGCAGAGCACGGTCACCTGCGCCAACCGCGCCGGCCTTGAAGTTTCTGAAGCCGTTTTGGAATCGATCGCCGCGGCGGAGTCCACGCTCTCAGTCGACGAGCGCGAACTGGGCGTGTGTTTGCTCGATATCGGCGCGCACTCCAGCGATCTAGCCGTTTTCTTCGAGGGCGCCGTGGCTCACACCGCGTCGGTGCCGATCGGCGGACAGCATTTCACCAGCGATCTGGCGGTTGGCCTGCAAATGCCCATGGCCCAGGCCGAGGAACTCAAGCGCCAGTACGGCAACGCCGTGGTGACCGCCGTGCCCCTGCAGGCGGCCATCGAGATCGCCAATCCGCAGCCGCGCATGCTGCCGTTGCGCTCAATTGCGGAGATCCTGGAGCCGCGCGCCCGCGAACTGCTCTATTTTGTCAAGGAAAGCCTGCGCCAGGGAGGCGTCGTGGATGCGCTCGGCGCAGGCTGCGTCCTAACAGGGGGCGGCGCGATGCTGCCCGGTATGCTGGATGTCACGGAGAGCCAGCTGCGGGTTCCGGCCCGAACGGGAATGCCGGTGCGGTTGTCGCAAATGCCCGGAGATCTGGTTCATCCAGGCTTCGCTACTGCCATTGGATTGCTTTTGTATGCCCACCGCACGCGGGTAACGCGCGCGGCCCAAAACACCACACTGCGCGGCAAGCTGCGCGCCATGTTCGCAGCCAGTTTTTGAGGAACGTTTGAATAGGTAGGCGATTTGAAAGGGCACGACTGGTAGGTCGGGGTTTCAACCCCGACAAAAAATGCGACAGAAAGAACGCGGGCTTTAGCCCCTGAGGGGCGACTCCCGACATGAGCGGAACCATTCTTGAAGCAGAAGCACAAAATGTTTTTCACACAAGAACCAGGAGGCGGAGCCGTTATGGAGCATATGGATAAGTCGGACCAGCAGAAGAATGAAGCCGGTGGTATGCGCATTCAATATCACGAAGAACCCCTGCGTGGCGCCCGCATCAAGGTCATTGGCGTAGGCGGAGGCGGCGGCAACGCCGTGAATCGCATGATCCAGGCTAACCTGGAGGGCGTGGAGTTTATTGCCGCCAACACCGACGTGCAGGCGCTCAAGCTCTCTCAGGCTCCCATCAAGCTGCAACTTGGCGTTAGGCTGACCTCCGGCCTGGGCGCGGGCGCTAACCCCGACGTGGGCCGCCAGGCCGCCCTGGAAGACTCCGAAAAGATCATCGAAGCTCTTGAAGGCGCGGACATGGTGTTTGTCACCGCTGGCCTGGGCGGCGGCACGGGCACAGGCGCTGCGCCTGTAATTGCATCGCTAGCCAGCGAAATGGGCATTTTGACCGTCGCGGTGATTACGCGCCCCTTCGGCTTTGAGGGCAAGCGGCGGCTACAGCAGGCCGAGCGCGGGCTCAAGGAGCTGCTCGAAAGCGTGGACACGATGATCGTGATCCCCAACGAGAAGCTGCTTGCGGTAGCCAAGGACGCCGGATTCTTTGAGAGCTTCCGCATCGCCGACGACGTTCTGCGCCAGGGCGTCCAGGGCATTTCCGACATTATCACCATTCCCGGCATCATCAACCGGGACTTTGCCGACGTGAAAACGACCATGGCCGGGATGGGCTACGCGGTGATGGGCACGGCAATTCGTTCGGGCGCGAACCGCGCAGTTGAAGCCGCGCAAGCCGCCATGGCTTCGCCGCTGCTTGAAGCCGGCGCCATTGACGGCGCGCGCGGCATCCTCATCAACATTACGGGTTCGAGTACCCTCAAGCTTTCCGAGGTCAACGAAGCTTCGTCGCTGATCCAGTCCGCCGCGCACGAGGACGCCAACATCATCTTCGGCGCGGTGCAGGACGAGCACATGGGGGACGAGATCAAGATCACAGTCATCGCCACGGGTTTCCGCGACCAGATGCCGGAACGCCGCGCCCGAATGCTGAGCGTGGAGGAGGCGCCGGTGGTTTCAGTGCCCGTGGTGGCGTCGGAAAAATGGATGAAGGAGCCCCCGCCTGCCCAAGAACCCGAACCAGCCCGCTTCATGAGCCAAGAGGACGACGAAGGAGAGCCTGCGGAAGAGGAGGCAGACGCGGACGCGGCATATTTCTTCTCGGCATCGACCCCCACCGTAGCCACGACGGTCAACGTTGCCGCCTCGCCCGCAAGAACCGAATTGAATTCGGTCTCGTATTTTGAGCCCGAAATGAGACCCGTGGAGACGACACTAAGGCCGCAGTTCGATGAGCTGATCGCCGAACCGTTGTTCACTCCATACGGTAGGGACCTGGCGTTGGATTTCGATGGCGGGCTGCCCGCTTTGACGGCGCTCGACGAGCATCGCGCCCAGCCGGCAACGGCGCTCTTCTCCGAGCCCGACGAAGAATCTCTGCGGGAGCTTGATACGCCGACGTTTATGCGGCGTTTGCAGTTCTAAGGAGGCGGTTTTCCCAAAATGGGGCGCACCGATGTATAGTTCCATTTAGCCCAAAAAACATTGGTTTGGTCACTTCGGAAGGAGAATTCTGTCGTCGTTCAGGGTATTGTTTAAAGAGTCAACGGTTGCTTTTCCGGGGGTAATTGAGGTCAGACCCGAATTGGAACGGTTTGACTAAAGTGAACTGCGAGAGACCCAAATCCCTGGCGAAGACTGAAATCTGCCGTGGAATGTCCGATAAGCAAGACATGCGCCGCCCCAGGGCGCAGCACGTTATCAGAATCCATAGCTGAGAGGATGTTGACTGGATGAGAGTTTCTTGCAATTGGGCAATGGGATTGTTCCTTATCGGTTCATTGACTGGCTCCATCAGCGCGGCGGCGTTGAACGCTCCGCGCACGCTGCATCGAGCAAAGGGGCCGGAGCCGCAACTGACTGAATCCCATCGTGCCGCCAGCCATCGCGCCACAGCGCATGTCGGCAGTTCCGCGACAAGAGCACATGCCTCAACAACCCCCGCTGTGAGAAAAGCTGTGCCAGCCAGGCAGGTAGCCCAACTGACCGCAAGAGGATATGCCAGATCGAGTGCGCGCCGGGTCGCCATCACTTCCCGCCACCGCCATTCTTACGAGCGGTTTAGCGCTAACTCCTTTGCCACCAGCGACATCTTCGCTGGCGATGTGACGGCCGGCGAAGACCCGGTGGTCCGCCAAGCGGCAATCGACGCAATGGCGGGTATGAACGGCACAGCCGTGGTCATCGATCCATCGAACGGCCGCATCTTGGCCATGGTCAACCAGAAGCTTGCGCTCTCTCCTGGAGCCGAGCCCTGCTCAACCATCAAGATTACGGTTGCAATGGCCGCGCTTTCAGAGGGCCTGGTTAACCGTGACACCATGGTGCAGTTGCAAGGCTTCCGCATGAACATGACGCAGGCCCTGGCTAAGAGCAACAATCTCTACTTTGAAGAACTTGGTCGTGAGCTAGGCTTTGATCGCGTGCGCCACTATGCCAACCAGTTCGGATTGGGCGAGCTGGCCGGCTACAACATTGATGGCGAACAGTTGGGTGTCTATCCCGACGCGGAACTTCCCGCTTCCGAGGGAGGCGTAGGACGCATGTGCAGCTTCGGCCAGGGCGTTTCGCTGACCCCGCTGCAACTGGGCGCGTATGTGGCCGCCCTTGCCAACGGCGGAACCCTCTATTATTTGCAGCACCCCAACTCCCCCGAGGAGGCATTGGCTCTTCAGCCCAAGGTCAAGCGGACCCTGGATATTGCCCGCTACTTGCCCGACATCGAGGACGGCATGGCTGGGGCGGTGGAGTACGGAACCGCGCGGCGCTTGCGCACCAGCTTCCAGCAATTGCCGGTATTCGGCAAGACCGGAACCTGCTCGAACGATGGCACCCGCTTAGGCTGGTTCGCTTCTTTCTCGGATTCGCCGCAGGGCAGCCTGGTGACCGTGTTTCTGCTCGAGGGCGGGCGCGCAACTTTCGGCCCGCGAGCCGCCGAGTTGACCGGCGCCTTCTACAAGAACCTTTGGGACCGCAACTACTTTGCCGACAAGGGCCAGCAGCAATCCGCTGCTCTTGCCCCAGCCTCCACTTCAGTGCTTTCAACGCAGCAAGCTGCACAATAGAGCAACCCCTCCGGTTGCAGCGATCCGATCGAGAAAGCCGCCCATGGGCGGCTTCTTTCTGTAGCTCAGCGCCCCTTGGGGCCAGCAGTGAATTGCCGTTCTTGCGACAGATAACCAACTAGGTTAATATTGTACATGGAGAAACTCTCTCCGCATTGTCCGCTTGGCCTCGTCAAAAGGCTGATCCAAGAGGGAAATGTGCGCTCCACGTTTTCTGCTCTCACGAGCGCTGCGGGGCTGGGCCTTGATTTCAATGGAATGCTGGTCGTGGTGCTGGATCTGGCTCCCAGCGACTTTTACAAGTCCATGACCACTCATGCCGATCACAGAGTGTGGCAAGACGTCTATCGCCCAACCACCAGCGTGGGGGAGATCTACTTGAAGTTGACCGTGATTGACGACGTGTTGATCGTGTCGTTCAAGGAGCTATGACGATGAAATGCCCGATATGTGAAGAGTCGGATCTGGTCGAGGATATCCGTGACATCCCCTACACCTACAAAGGCGAGACCACGGCCATTCCCGCGGTTTCCGGGAACTTTTGTCCCGCTTGCAGTGAGGCAATTCTCGGTGCTGCTGAGTCGGCGCGAACCAGTGCGTTGATGCTGGAGTTCAACAAGCAGGTGAATGCCTCGATCATCGATCCTGAATTCATTTCCGCCGTTCGCAAGAAGCTTGCTCTCGATCAACGCGAAGCCGCGGAAATCTTCGGGGGCGGAGTTAACGCGTTTTCGCGCTACGAAAATGGAAAGACCAAGCCGCCTCTGGCGCTGGTAAAACTGCTCAAGGTGTTGGAACGGCATCCCGACTTGCTCGCAGAAATCAGGTCGACCTAAACGGGGTCCAGCAACGTTACACGCTCTGGCAAAGCAATGGCTCGAAACGGATGAAGCGAATTGGCTGATGAATCATCGGATAGGTTAAGGCCGTCTCAGGCTTGCGCTTGCGATTACGCCGGAAGGCGAAAGCAGACGGCTCGGGTCCCCGCAAGCGAAGACAGGATTCTTCCCCATGGAACTGCCGACACACATTTTGCTCATCTACGGCTACCTGCTGCTCTTCGCCTGGGTCTTGGTGGAGCAGTTTGGCATTCCGCTACCCGCGACACCGGTGCTGCTGGCTGCGGGCGCTCTATCCGCCGAGCACCAGCTCAGCTTTCCTCTGGCGTTTGCCGCCGCGCTGGCCGCATCGCTGATCGCCGATAGTGCCTGGTTCCACATCGGCCGCAGGTATGGCCATCATGTGTTGCGTCTGCTCTGCAAGCTTTCGATGGAGCCGACGATCTGTGTCCGCCGGACGACGGACTCGTTTGGCCGCCGCCGCCGCGTCACGCTGATGATTGCCAAGTTCGTCCCTGGACTGGCAACCCTTGCACCGCCGGTCGCCGGGCAGAACGGCATGGGCTACGCCAGTTTCCTGCTCTTTGACGCCATCGGCGCCTCGCTGTGGATAGGAGCGCTGCTGACCCTTGGCCGCTTCTTCGGCGACATGCTCAAGCGCGATCCCAGCTTGCTCGATTGGGCGGGCCGCTTCTCGGGCGCTCTGCTGTTTCTGGGTATTGTGGGGTTCTTCCTGGCCCGGCTCATCCGCCAGCGTATGGAACTCAAGGAATTGAGAGCCGCGCGCCTGGAGCCGGAGGAACTGAAGCGCCAGCTCGATTCCGGCGCGGCGGCTTATATCGTGGACTTGCGCCACCCGCTGGAATTGCTGGCGGATCCGTTTACGCTCCCCGGCGCTTTTCATTTCTCGCCCGATGCGCTAGCCGCTCGCCACCTCGAAATCCCCCGCGACCGCGACATCGTGCTCTTTTGCACCTGTCCCAGCGAGGCCACTGCCGCCAAAACAGCCATGACGCTGCACAAGCTGGGCATCGACCGCGTGCGTCCTTTACGCGGCGGCTACGACGAATGGAAGCGGCTCGGATTTCCGCTGGATGCGGTGCAAATGGCCCAACCGCCCCTCGAACCCGCCAAAACCCTTTAAGCTGGAGGGTGACCGCGGCACCTGCCGCTCGGGAGCACTCCTTTGGCATACGACGATCTGCGCGACTGGATCAAGACCCTCGAAAAAGCTGGCGAGCTCAAGCGCATCCGCGAAGAAGTTTCGCCTGACCTTGAAATCACCGAGATCACCGACCGCGTCTCAAAAGCTGGCGGCCCCGCGCTGCTGTTTGAGAATGTGAAAGGCCATCCCGGCCACAAGGTCTTCATCAACCAGTTCGGCAGTGAGCGGCGCATGGCGCTTGCTCTCGGAGTGGACCGGCTGGATCAGATTGCAGAGCGCATCCAAGGGCTGATGAATGTAAAAGCTCCCGAGGGCCTTTTCGACAAGCTCAAGATGCTGCCGCAACTGGGCGCACTGGCCAGCGCATTTCCTAAAACCGTGAGCGCCAAGGACGCCAGTTGCAAAGAAGTAATTCGCCGCGACAATTTTGACTTGAATTACTTCCCGATTCTCAAGTGCTGGCCGCACGATGGAGGCCGCTTCATCACGCTGCCCTGCGTACATACTCGCGATCCCGGAAAGGGAGGGGGCACAGGCAAGCGCAATATCGGCATGTACCGCATGCAGGTCTACGACGGCCAGACTACCGGCATGCACTGGCAGCGCCAGAAAGTGGCTGCGGAGCATTATCGCGAAGCACTGCGCAACGCCGCCGCCTCTGCTTCCGATGCAGATCCGCTGACCGCACGGGTGGCCGCCATGGCTGAGTCGGCCGGCGGCGCGTGCGCCATCCCCGACGGCCCCGACGGAATTGGAGGCTTGCCGCAAGTGGCCATGGGAAATCTGAAGGGTTCGCGGCTTGAGGTTGCGGTGGCCATCGGCACCGACCCCGCCACAACCTTCGCAGCCATTGTGCCCGCTCCTCCCGAAGTTGAGGAGTTTATGATCGCCGGTTTCCTGCGCGGCAAGCCGGTTGAGATCGTCAAATGCGAGACGGTCGATCTTGAAGTCCCGGCCCACGCCGAGATTGTTTTGGAGGGGTATGTCGAATTAGGGGATTTACGGCCCGAAGGGCCCTTCGGCGACCACACCGGCTTCTACACCCTCACCGACGAGTATCCGGTTTTTCACCTCACCTGCATTACCCATCGCAAGGACCCCATCTACGCAGCAACCATAGTCGGCAAGCCGCCCATGGAAGACGCATGGATGGGCAAGGCTGTGGAGCGCATCTTTCTGCCTGCGATGAAGTTGACTATCCCCGAGATCGTCGACATCAATCTGCCCGTTGAGGGCGTCTTTCACAACCTGATGCTGGTGTCGATCAAGAAGAGCTATCCCGGCCAGGCGCGCAAAGTAATGAACGCCATCTGGTCGCTGGGCCAGGCCATGTTCACCAAGTGCATCGTCGTCGTCGACGAGGACTGCGACGTGCAGAATGTCGGCGAGGTCGTCTTGCGCGCCACGAACAACATCGATCCCGAGCGCGACATCCAGTTCACGTTGGGCCCCATCGACTCGCTCGACCACGCCTCCCGCCTGCCCAACTACGGATCGAAGATGGGCATCGACGCCACCCGCAAATGGAAGGCCGA
>CAZSVJ010000073.1:0-13693 GCA_964610185.1 uncultured Occallatibacter sp.
CCGACGATCTCGACGGCACGGTGATCGAGGAGAAGATTTATCACGATGCCGGAGCCACTACACCGCAAGGCATGACGCGCAAAGAGCTGTGCAGGCTGATCACCGAGGCCGGCCGCATTCCGGTGGAGCGCGATACTCTTTACCACGCGGTGACGCGCACCGAGGACAGCTTTACGGTGGCGGTGTAATGCGGCTCGACGCTAAGGTAGACTTAGCTAGGCTGAAGGCATGATGACCATCAATATTTTCCAGGCTAAGGCCCAACTTTCGAAGCTCATTCAGATGGCCGAGAACGGCGAGGACGTGGTGATTGCCCGCGCCGGAAAGCCTGTGGTGCGGCTGACGCGCCTTGAACCCGTGAAAAAGCCGATCGTCTTTGGGCTGATGAAGGGCGAGATCCATGTATCCGACGACTTTGACGATCCGCTGCCGCCGGAGGTGCTTGCGGAGTTCGAGGCGAACTTGTGAGGAGGTCGACGCCATGAGTGGATTTGGTCCGGCTGCGGTTCTGGGCCTGTGCATCGGCTTCATGTGGGGTACTGGGTGCTCCCTGGCGATCATGTACTCGATCTATCTTGGCGGCTATCGCAAGGCTGTCGAAGATTCTCTTTTGCCGGCGAAGTCGAAGCGCTTTCGCGAGACGCTGAAAAGGATTGAAGCACGGCGGACGCAGGAAGCAGCCGAGTCCGCGCCGAAGTGAACCTAATGAAGATGAATGCATACATTGCTCTTCTTCGCGCAGTCAATGTGATGGGCGCCGGCAAGCTTCCCATGGCCGAGCTCAAATCTTTGTGCGAAGCGGCTGGCTTCAAATCTGTGCGGACGTACATCGCCAGCGGGAATGTTGTGTTTCAGTCCGCCAAGAGCGAAGCCAAGGTCAAATCCATCCTCGAAGCTACCCTTGCGAAACGTGACGGCAAGCCAGTCACCGTCCTGGTGCGCACGGCGGCTGAGATGGCCGCCGTTCTGGCGGCCAATCCATTTCCGCAAATGCCGGCCAATCACACGCTTGCTCACTTCCTCGACAAGCCGCCAGCCGCCGATGCATTGCAGACTATTTCCAAACAGGCGCGCGAGGAGCTGGCGCTCGGCCTGCGAGAAATCTATGTCTACTACGCCGATGGCGTCGGCGAATCCAAACTCAAGATTCCAGCCGCCAAAAACGGCACCGCGCGCAATATGAATACCGTCGCCAAGCTTGCTGAGATGGCGGCCAAACTTTAGGTTCAGCCTAAGCGCGCGCTTAGCAGCATCAAGACCTTGGGAGAACTGGCCGTCGCAGAGATTGGAGGACCTTTCCCAGGGTCTCTTAGGTAACCAATTGCCATTCCGTGCGCAACTTATTGCATAGCACTGCGAGCGGAAAGCACGTATTATGGATAAAGTGTTGTCTATGGAATAACTTAGTTCCCGCTCTTGGAGAATTGAATTTGGCAAATGAATTGCTGAGAAGAGGGCTATGAGGATCATCAAAACAGCCAGTCTTGTCCTTGGTCTGTCTGCCTGCTGCGCGATATGCTATGCGGACAGTCCCCCGCTCGGCGCTGCCAGCGCCTACAACCTGGTAGCCCTGGGGTACTTAAGTACGCCAGGAGATATCAACGGGCCCGGGGTGAGTTCGGACGTGACCGGGCGCATCGCTGCGGCTGGCTACATTACATCGGCAACGACCATCGGCAGCGCTTTCCAAAGCGTGGACAACACAACTAACGATCCTTGGGGATCCTTGGCCAACGGCTACGCCGTGGTGGCGGGAGCCGGAATCAGCGCGTCGGGCACATTCGACATCAACGGCGGCGGCAACGTGTATGCGCCTACTAACGCTGCCTCGTACTTCTTCAACGATGGTGGACACCTTGTAACTAGTGGTCCGTCTCCGATCAATTTCGGGGCCCTGGCCACGAGCCTGGATACCGAGAGCTTGCAACTGGCTGCTTATGCGCCAAGCGCATCGGAGACTGGGACTGTTTGCAGTTACAGCTCGGCCAGCTGTGCCCCAGCTGAAACCGGCAGCATTAGAAGTAACACCTCCCTAACAGTGCTCTATGGCTCGAGCTCGACGCTCAACGTCTTTGATCTGACGGCGGCCCAGTTTGCCAGCACAAGCAACGCTCTCGATATCGAAGTGCCGGTAGGTTCGACCGTGATCGTCAATGTCGCAGGCACGAGCGTGACGCTGGGCCAATCCGTCTACTTCAATGGCTCCGAGGAGTCGGTCAACAATGACGATGGCGGCAATATTCTGTTCAACTTCGCGGGTGCATCGACGGTGAGTATCGACGGGCAGGTGGATGGGGCGGTTCTGGCGCCCTTCGCGGTCCTGACCGCAAATTGTGGTCAGATGGGCGGCACCGTCGTTGCGGCGGAAATCGACGATAACTCGTGCCAGATGGAGAACGCCGAATTCAACGGCATTCTTCCTACTATCTCGTTGACGCCCGAGCCGGGGACGCTGGTACTGATGGGTACCGGAATGCTGTCCTTGGCGGGGATGGTCCGCCGCCGGAAGCGGGCAGGAGCAGGGTCCGTGTGCCAACCTGAAGCAGGTGCGGAGCTTGCAGGACGATGGGAGTCGGGGAATGCTGCGCCCGGGCATCGATCGCCGCGAGAAAGCAGAACGCGCAGATTGTAAGGAAGGCGAATACGCACGCGAGATGTCAGCAGCATGGATACGACTATGCCGCATTCGCTGCAGGTTGTCGATAGGCCCAAACCTCCCATCCTTTCATCAGAATGAAATGACCAGGGTTCAGAATTGCCATGAGAGCGAACGCACCCGCTCTCATACGAATGAACCACGAGAGGGATAAGGGGAGGAAAAGTTGGGCTTGAAGAAGTCGCTGCGGCTGAACTGGAAGAAGATCAGCGGCATCATCCCATCCACCTTGCAACTTCCCGTTGCAGTCGCTCTTTTTCTCGTGATCGCTGTTGCCCCCGCTCAATCGCCTTCGACCAAAGCCGCAGCCAACGACCACCTTCGTTTCACACTCATTCTCTCGCGCCACGGCGTTCGACCGCCGCTCGTCGCCAACTCGACACTCAACCTCAATTCCTCCGAGCCATGGCCAGTGTGGGAGGTCCCGCCAGGATACCTGACGCCGCACGGAGCGCTCGCAATCCAGAAGATGGGCGCCTATTTGCGCCTCGACCTGGCGCGCCACGGCTTGCTGCCCGCTTCGGGCTGCCCAGAGAAGAGTGAGATTTATCTAGAAACCGATACCGACGAGCGCAATATTGAAAGCACGCGCGCCACATTCGCAGCGCTTGAACCAGGCTGCGATCCACTTCCTATCAACGCTGGTAGTCTGGCGCCCGACGGCAAGAATCCGCTTTTCTCGGCGATTCCATTGCTGTTTCCGCCGCCGCCTCAAGGCGCGGTTGCGGCCGACCAGCGAGCAACCTTCGGAAGCGATCCTCAAGCGTTTTTTTCAGCGGCGGCCAATCCCGGACTCGATCGATTTGCCCGCATTCTCGCGCCGGATCCGGCCCATCCCGCGGCCAAGCCCATCCTCGACGATCCCAGGCCTCTTGCCGCGGCCTCGACCCTTGTTGAAGACCTTCTGCTCGAGTATGCCGACGACAAGCCGATGTCCGAAGTTGGCTGGGGCCGGGTTGACGAGCCAATGCTGCGTCGCCTGATTCCGCTGCATACAAAACAATTCAGCACGTCGGCGCGATCGCCGTTGACCGCTCGCACACAGGGCTCCAACCTGATGGCGCACATGCTTTTGACGCTCGAACAAGCGGCGCAATCGGGTGAACGCAAACCTTTTCCTGGAGCCATCGGCCCGGCCGGCGCGCGGCTGGTCTATTTGAGCGGGCACGATACGAATCTGAGCCAGATCGGCGGCTTGCTCAGTGTGCATTGGACCGCCGATGGCCGCACCGACGACACTCCGCCGGACTCGCAGATTGTTTTTGAGCTATGGCAGAACTCGCGGTCGAAGCAGTTTTCCATCCGCCTCCGATTCCGCGCGCAGACCCTCGATCAACTGCGTTCGGGTGAAGACCTCAGCTTGAGCAATCCACCGGTCGAAGTCGATTTGACGCCTCCCGGCTGCCAAGCCAATCGTCCGTGTCCCTTTTCAAACTTCGATCAAGCTGTGCATGGCCTGCTTGACCCGGCATACGTCAAAGCCGACCTCCCGCCCATGCGTGAAGTGCTGGCCTCACCCGCAATTGAAATGAAGCAGTGAAGCGTCAGTAGGCGGCGATCCCGGTGATGTGCTGGCCGAGGATGAGGGCATGAATGTCGTGGGTGCCTTCGTATGTTTTTACCGATTCGAGGTTCATCATGTGACGCATGATGGGATAGTCCTCCGTGATGCCGTTGGCGCCGAGCATGTCGCGGGCCATGCGAGCGGTTTCAAGAGCCATCCATACGTTGTTGCGCTTGGCCAACGAGATGTGCTCGTGGCCTGCTTTCCCCGCGTCTTTGAGGCGACCCACGTGGAGCGAGAGCAACTGCGCCTTGGAGATTTCGGAGATCATCCAGACTAACTTTTCTTGAACGAGCTGGTGGCCGGCAATCGGCTGCGAGTGGAACTGCTTGCGGACCTTGGCGTATTGCAGAGCCGTGTCGTAGCAGGACATGGCCGCTCCAATGGCTCCCCAACTGATGCCGTAGCGCGCTTGGTTGAGACACATCAGCGGGCTCTTGATGCCGCCGGTTCCGGGCAGCAGATTGGCGGCGGGGATGTGGACGTCTTGCAAAGTGAGGCCGCTGGTGACGGAGGCGCGAAGAGACCACTTGCCCTGGACCTCGTGAGCGGAAAAGCCGGGGCGGTCCGCTTCAACGAGGAATCCGCGGATGGTGCTGTCGGAGTCCAAGTCTTGTCCGGCAACCTTTGCCCAGATCACGGCAACGTCGGCGATTGAGCCTGAAGTGATCCACATTTTTTCGCCGTTGAGTATGTATTCATCGCCGCACTTGCGGGCAGTGGTGGTCATCCCTCCAGGGTTCGAACCGAAGCCGGATTCGGTCAACCCGAAGCAGCCGAGCTTTTCGCCGGTGGCTAGGCTGGGTAGCCAGGTGCT
The DNA here is from genome assembly GCA_964610185.1 of uncultured Occallatibacter sp. Taxonomy (GTDB): domain Bacteria; phylum Acidobacteriota; class Terriglobia; order Terriglobales; family Acidobacteriaceae; genus Telmatobacter. The sequence continues at coordinate 5,038 of CAZSVJ010000073.1, forward strand.
CTTCTGCGCCTCAGATCCAAACGTGTAGATGGGATACATGACCAGGCCGGATTGCACGCTAACGAAACTGCGCAGGCCGGAGTCGCCGCGCTCGAGCTCCTGCATCACGAGGCCGTACTCGACGTTCGACATTCCGGCGCAGCCGTAGCCCTCGAGGTTGGCGCCGTAGAAGCCGAGCTCGCCCATCAACGGGACAAGCTCACGCGGGAAGCGGCCTTCACGGAAACAGTCTTCAATAATGGGAATGACGTTGTCTTCAACGAAATCGCGAGCGGTGCGGCGAACCAGAAGCTCGTCTTCGCTGAAACTCGAGTCGAGATGAAGGAAGTCTACGTTTTGGAATTTGAAGGACATGTCGCGTCTGCCAAACGTCGGAATATTCGGAGTTATGTCTCAAAAGAAGGTGACTTGTGTCATCGGGTAGTGCTTGCGATTCCGTGTCCAGAGGGCGGCCTGGCTTTGAACGGCTGCGGCGGCTATGAGAGCATCAGGGATATCCAGGCTATGGCTCTTTGCATATTTGCGCAAGAACTCTCCGGCCACCTGGCCGGTTTCGTAGTCCGCCGCAACGCAAGTGAGGGGGCGGAAGAAGACAGAGATGAGTTGGTGTTCGCGAGGAAATGCGCCTGCCCAGACTTCCGCCGCAGTCACGGGCGAGTATAGAACAACCGCGCCGGAAGCGACAAGCGCGGACCATTTCGACAAGATGACCTGATCCCTCGCGCGGAGTACATCGATGGCGATATCGGTATCGAGAAAAACGGTCACACTATGCCCATCCGCTTCAGGCGAGTTCCCTTACGGAGGTTACGGACGTATGTTTCGGTATCAGGAAGATCAGTGCGATCTTTCCAGAGTCCAACCGCTGCCATCATATCCGCACGGCGCTGCTCTGGATTGTGCATATACCGCTCGCGGGCGGCTTTCCTGACCAAATCGGAAACAGTGGTTCCTTCTTGGCGCGCGTGAGCATGCAGGGTACTCCACAAGTCCTCGTCGAGATAAAGTTGCGTCCGCCTCATGATGTATATCATACATCAGTACTATTGAAAGTGGAAACGCTTTACTCCAGAAACTCGCGGACGAACTTGTTATCTGTGTGAAGCAATTCGTGGATGGAGCCGTCAAAGATCATTTGGCCTTCTTCGAGCATTAGGAATGTGGTGTTGGGATCAACTTGGCCGTCGGGGAGAGGGACCATGGCGCCCTGCTCCTTGTCGAAGCGGTGAGTGCAGAGGGTGAACGCGTCTTGGAGGCGGTGGGTTACGAGCAGCGACGGGGAGCGGTAGACGTCGCGCTCCTTCATGACCAGTTCGATGATGGTGGTGGAGGTGACAGGGTCGAGACCGCCGGTGGGCGAATCGTAGAGGATCAGTTCGGGCTGATGAATGAGCGCGCGTGCGATGGCCACGCGGCGGCGCATTCCGCCGGAGAGGCTGACAGGATAAAGAGCGAATGTGTCGTCCAGCTCGACGAAGCGCAAAGCTTCATGGACGCGCGCGTCAATCTCGTCGTCGGGGACTCCTTCACCAATCAATTGATAGCCAACATTGTCGCGCACAGTGAGCGAATCGAAGAGCGCGCCTTCCTGGAAAACCATTCCGGTTCGAGTGCGGAGGGGAAACAGCTGCTTCTCGGGCATGGTGGCGATCTCTTGGCCGAACAGCTCGATGCTGCCCTCGTCAGGACGCAACAGGCCGTTGACCAGCTTGAGCAGCACGCTCTTGCCCACGCCCGCCGGTCCGAGCAGGATGCGCGTCTCACCCGGCGCCACAGAGAAGCTAATGTCGTTAAGAACCGGCTTGCCATCGAATCCGATGGACACGTTGCGAAACGCGACGACGGGGCCGGACTGGTCTGGGCCGGAAGGTGCGGGATCGGGCGTGCCGAATGCCGTGGTCTCGCTCATAGCGGGGGCAATAGCGTGAGCAGCACCTGGGTGACCAGGAAGTCTACGAAGATGATGAGGACCGATGCCGTAACCACGGCCTGAATGGTGGAGCGGCCCACACCCTCGGTGCCGCCGGAGGTCCTCATGCCATAAAAGCAGCCGATTGAGGCGATGATGAAGCCGGAAAAAAGCGGCTTCACAAGTCCCTGGATGATATCCGGGTAACGGAGGTGCTCCCATGCCTGCGAGAAGTACTGTGTCCCGTCCTGATGGTTCATGAAGATGGTGACGGCGGCGCCGCCGAAGATGCCGGCCGCGTCGGCGACGATGGTCAGGAAGAACAACATCGAGATGCAGGAGAAGACGCGGGGAGTTACCAGCTTGCGCATCGGGTCGACGCCGAGCGCGCGCATGGCGTCAATCTGTTCCGTCACCACCATCGAACCCAGTTCGCTTGCCATCGAGGAGGCGTTGCGCCCGGAGACCATGATGCCGGTGAGCACGGGGCCCAGTTCGCGAATCATGGTGATGCTGACGAAGCGGCCGGTGACTTCCGCCGCGCCGAACTGAGCCAGCGTGGCGGCGGATTGAAGGGCCAGCACGCCTCCGGTAAAGAAGCCGGACATGAGCACGATGGTTGCCGAACCGAAGCCGATGATGTCCGACTGCATGAGGAATTCCGGCCAGTAGCGGGGCGCGCTGAAGAGGTTCATGACAGCCCGGTGCGCGAACAGGGAGTAATCCTGCACGGTGAGCACCAGTTGCTTGGCGGTTCTTTCGATCGTGTTGGTCGCCATAAAGATCTGCCGGTTTGACGAACTGTGGGGAGTAACTTGGCTCCCGAAATGATCGTGCATGGTCAGAATAGCGCATTCGGGAGCCCTGTCAGGTGCGAGCTTTCGGTGCCATCGGCCAAGATGATGCGGCTGAATCGTGTTCCGGGCAAGAATTACGCGGTGGCGTGCAGAAAATCCATTCTCCGGCGTCTTGGAGCCGGGGCGAGTACTTAGTTTTCAAGAATTTGGAATCTGGCGATTTGAGTGCATCAAAGACAGGCAGGGTCGTGGGACGGGCGCTGACAAGAGCCGGCGACGATGCGGAGATTAGCCCCGGAGGAGATCATATGCGCTTTTTTAGTGTGCGGTTGATCCTTGCGCTATTTGTGGGAATTTCGCTGGTCTCGGTCGGCTCCACTTACTTTGAGGTGTTGGCTCACAAGCATACTCTGCGCCGCGAATTGGAGCAACGGACGGTTTGGTTGGGCAGGAGTCTGCAATTGGATCTGGAGGACGTTGTGGTGAAAGGGCAGATTGCGGACATGTCTGCACGGATTGCCCAACTGCGCTCAAGGGATGAGGCTCTTGGGCTGGCTCTATATGACCCGAACGGAGTGGCCCTGGCTGTTGCCGGTCCCAACGAAGTGTTCAAAGAGCTTTCGCAAGGTGTGATGGACAAGGCCATCCGAAAGGGGATCGACTCGGCGGCGTTTGGCCACGACCCGGATCACGAGTGGCTGGAGGAAGCGATCCCGTTGAATTCGAGCGGAAAGCTGACCGGCGCACTCATCATTCTGGAAGATGCGGGGTATATTCGCGCGGAGGGCGCGGCCGTGTGGCGTCGCAGCCTTTGGCGAATTTTGGCCCTTACGGTGCTGATTGTGGCGGTCACGCTGCTCACGGTGCGCTGGTTTCTGATGGAACCGATGTCGCGTATGGTGGAACGGCTGCGGCGGGTGCGCTTGGGACATGGCGACATGGAAGCGAACGAAAACAAGACTGTGTCAAATCTCTACTCGCCGCTGGCGCGCGAGGTGGAGACGATGGCGGAGAGCCTGGCTGAGGCGCGCGCTTCGGCTGCCGCAGAGGCGCGCTTGCGCGAGGAAGGTGAACACCATTGGACGGCGGAAAAGCTGGCCGTGCATGTTCGGGATCGCCATGGATCGAGCCGCATCTTTGTTGTGTCGAACCGAGAGCCGTACATGCATACGCGGCAAGGCCGGCAGACGACTTGCGTTGTGCCTCCAAGCGGTTTGGTGACGGCCATCGAGCCGGTCCTTCGTGCCTGCGATGGAGTGTGGGTGGCGCATGGCAGCGGAAATGCCGACGCCTTGACCGTTGACTCTTTCGACCGGCTCCGCGTGCCGCCCGACGATCCGCGCTACACTCTGCGCCGTGTTTGGCTGTCGAGCGAAGAGGAGAGCGGATATTACGACGGCTTTGCGAATGAAGGGTTATGGCCGCTATGCCATATTGCCCATACCCGGCCGATCTTTCGCACCTCGGATTGGGATCAGTACCAGCGAGTGAATGAGAAGTTTGCCGCAGCTCTGCTGGAAGAGATGGAAGGCAGCGCCGAACCCGTGGTGTTCGTGCAGGACTATCATTTCGCGCTGCTGCCGCAACTTGTAAAGGCGGCTCGGCCGGATGCGCGCGTGGCCATCTTCTGGCATATTCCGTGGCCCAATCCCGAGGCGTTCGGCATTTGCCCCTGGCAGGCGGAGTTGCTTGACGGCTTGCTAGGCGCCGATCTCATCGGCTTTCACATTCCATTGCATTGCAACAATTTTCTTTCCACCGTCGACCGTGTGCTGGAGTCGCGCACCGATCGCGAGCACATGTCCTGCCGCAGGAACGGACACGCGACCAGGGTGGGTCCATACGCAGTGAGCGTGGCACTGGACGGAACCAAACCCGGAAGCAAACTCCGGATCGAATTCAGGACCGGCCCGGACAAATCCCTGGCCGCAACGAACGGGTCAAAGCACAGCGGACATGGGTCTCGCAGCACGCGCGATGGATTGCTTGAGGAATTTGGCCTGCGCTGCGAATGCCTGCTGCTGGGCGTCGATCGAATGGATTACACGAAGGGAATCGTGGAGCGGCTCATCGCCATCGAGCGGCTGCTCGAGGAGCACCCATGGCATCGCGAACGGATCACGATGGTGCAGATTGCCGCGCCCAGCCGCTCGAGGATTCCCAGCTATGTGGAGCTGCGCGAGCGCGTCGAGTCAACCGCCGAACGAGTCAATTTGCGGTTCGAAACGTCGCGCTGGAAGCCTATCGTGCTGATTGAGCGGCAGTGCAGCCACGAAGAGGTCGACCGCTGGTACCGCACGGCCGATATGTGCCTGGTGACCTCGCTGCACGACGGCATGAACCTGGTGGCCAAGGAGTATCTGGCCGCGCGCGACGACGAAGACGGTGTGCTGCTGTTGAGCAAGTTCACTGGCGCGGCAATGGAGCTTGGTGACGCGCTGCTGGTGAATCCGTATGACATTGAGGGAGTAGCCGAGGCCATCCATCGCGGTCTTGAGATGCACCCCGGCGAACGGCGAATGCGCATGCAGCGAATGCGGCGGCAAGTGATGGAGCACAATGTCTATCGTTGGGCCGCAAACATTTTGGGCGACCTCCGCGAATTGCGTATCGAGAACATTGAAGACGCGGAAATGAGTCGAGCCGGTATGCTGGCTGCTTCAGTTTCGAGCGGGGCACATCGTAAACTGGCTTAGTGAGCGAACTGACTCCTGAGGCAGCGGACAAGTTGGAGAAGTTCTTTCGCGGCTTTGCAGGTGAGGCAAGGCCGCTGCTGCTGCTGGATTACGATGGAACGCTAGCGCCGTTCCGCGTAGACCGGTTTAAGGCGCGCCCGTGGGCGGGTGTGCGTGAGCTGCTGGGGCACATTCAGCGGCAAGGCGTGACGCGGATGGCGGTGGTAACCGGGCGGCCCGCTGCTGAGGTTGCGCCGCTGCTTGGGCTCGACACAAATATTGATGTGTGGGGGCTGCACGGGGCTGAGCGGCTCTATGCCGATGGCCGGCGCGAGCTTCAGCATGCTCCAGACACAGCTTTGAAAGATCTGGAGACGCTGCGTGCGCAGCTTCGGCGCGATAGCTTCGGCGGGCTCTTTGAGGATAAGGCAAACGCAGTGGTCATGCACTGGCGCGGAGCATCGCACCATAAAGCCGCGCTAATCGAGGAGCGGACGCGAGCGCTGTTCGAGCCCGTGGCTGAGATGGATGGGCTGAGACTGCTTGAGTTCGAGGCCGGCGTGGAGTTGCGCGTGGGCCGCGACAAAGGCGGCGCCGTCGACGCAATTGTGAAAGAGGCCGCAACGAATGGGCCGGTTGCATATTTGGGCGACGATCTGACTGACGAGTCCGCCTTCCGCGCGGTGAACGCCGTTGGCTCACGCGGCCTGAGCGTGCTGGTGCGTCGCGAGTGGAGACAGACGGCGGCGGAGATCTGGCTGCGGCCTCCTGGGGAGCTGTTGGTTTTTTTGCAGAGGTGGATAGAAGCAGAGAATAAGTAGCGGGGCTGCGCCCCATTAGATTCGTGACGCCGGCCGCCTCCGGCATAACAGATTCGCGAATTCACAGGTGTCAAAACCGAGACCTGGGGCACCCTGCACTCAGCGCTGGACCCGCTGGACCCACTGGCAGGTCCGGTAGATAATGACTGCATGCTGCAGTTCGATCCCTGTGAATCTCTCCGTTCGTATTGCTTGGTCCTGGCCACCCTTTTCCTGCAAATGCACACCGGGCTCGCTGCACAGACTGCTCCGGCAAAGATGGGCGGTGTGAGACGAGCCGATGTCGAGTATCGCGACCTTCAACGGAAGCTAGCCCAGGGCTGGAATACCTGGGACGTGAACAGCATGACCACTTACGTCCTGCTGCCCGAAGGACTGGGTATTCAAGTAGGTTTCCTGAACAACGGCAATGATTTCGGCCACCAGTTTCTGACCGGGACTTTGGTCGGCCAGGGCACGGTCTTCCCTGGACCCCACACTTGGGACGGGAGCTATACGGAGGTCAAGGTGACATGGAAGGAGCACGAGTGGCGCATACAGTCGGCACACGCAGACGCGGACCTGGTGCTGCTGGTTACGCCGCTCGATCCCCCAGGAAAGTTTTCCGTGCCCGCCACCGTAGCGTTTAAGGCGGACTTTCTCTGGGACCGGCCGGGGACAGCTCTGAAGCGTGCGGATTTCATCCAGACGCAAGGGAGCACCGGAAAGATCGCCGTGTACTGCGCCAGCGGGGAACAGACAAGCTGCAACGCGGGAGAGGCCAGCGACCCTCATCCCGGCCATGGGCAGCTACCAGTCAGCGGAGCGTATCTGGCCGCGCCCCTGACGGAGCCGGTGGGAGTGAGCACAGGCAAACGGCGGAGTGTGGCGGAAATAGCGGCGATCGTCGAGCGACAGCGAGCGGCGTACCGGAGATCGGTCGATGCGGCGGGCATCGAGGGCCCGACGGTGGATGCGGTTGAGACCACATTGGGTTGGGACACCATCTACGAGCCGGAGCACGAGCGCGTAGTTTCCCCGGTAAGCCGCGACTGGAGCGCATCCTGGGGCGGCTATGTGCTCTTTGGCTGGGACACCTTTTTTGGGGCGACGCTGGCTGGGCTGGGCGACAAGGATCTCGCCTACGCCAACGTCATCGAAGGTTTGCACGAAGAGACGACGGAGGGCTTTGTGCCCAATTACGCGCGGGCTGGCGGGTGGAAGAGCTCGGACCGTAGCGAGCCTCCCGTAGGGTCGATTACGGCCCTTGAACTGTACAGGAAATATCACGATCGCTGGTTTCTGGAAGAGGCGTACGAGCCTCTGCTGCGCTGGAATCGATGGTGGGCACAGCATCGCGATATCCAGGGCTATCTGACCTGGGGCAGCGATGGGCAGAATGAGCCACAGGACCCGGCCGACAAATTCCGCGGCATCCGCGCCGGGGCAACCGGCGAAGCGGGGATGGATGGGAGCCCAATCTATGACGATGCGGTTCTCAATCCGCAGACCCACCTGCTGGAGTTTGCAGACGTGGGTCTGATGAGCATCTACATTTCCGACTGCGACGCGCTGGCGACAATTGCGGAGACCCTACAGAAGCCGACCGACGTGAAGGAACTGCGCGCGCGCGGGTCGCGTTACCGGGCAAAGCTGGGCACACTCTGGAGCGACGAGCACGGCATATTTCTTAACAAGGACCTGCACACCGGGCATTTCAGTACGCGGCTCTCACCAACCCTTTTTTATCCGATGCTGGCCCAGGCGGCGACAGCACAGCAGGCAAAGCGGATGGTCGAAGAGCATCTGCTGAATCCCAAGGAATTCTGGGGCGAGTGGGTGATTCCTGCGATCGCGCGCGACGATCCAGCGTTCAAGGATCAGGACTACTGGCACGGGCGCATTTGGGGCCCGATGAACTACCTCGTGTACCTGGGTCTGGGCAACTACGACGGCGACGAGATCGAACATGCGCGCCAAGAACTGGCGCTGAAGTCCTTCAACCTCTTCTCCAGGGAATGGGCCGAGAAGGGTCACGTGCACGAAAACTATAACGCCATCACCGGAAACGGCGACGATGTGACCAACAGCGACAAGTTCTACCACTGGGGAGCACTGCTGGGTTATATGGAATACTTGGAACAGAGCCGGACACAGAAGTAACGCACAGCTCGCGTTCTCAATTGGCCCTCAGAGATGCTCCGGCTCGACAATTGATAGGCGCTGCGGCAATCATTCTCAATGCGTGCATCATCGCCTTACCATGATCACGGACGACGGACGTCCGGCGTGCCTTTTATTCTCTGCCCTTTTTGCGGATCTCGATGTTTAGGCGCTTGATCTTTTGGTTGAGGGTGGAGAGGGGGATGCGGAACTGCTCGGCGGCTTCGGTCTGGTTGCCGTTGCAGCGCTCTAGCTTCTCGACGATGATGCGGCGCTCGATGTCTTCGAGGATGTCGAAGAGCGAGGCGTTGG
>CAZSVJ010000074.1:0-13688 GCA_964610185.1 uncultured Occallatibacter sp.
GACTTGGGACCTTGAGGCGCTGCAAGGTGGTGAAGAGCTGGAAGCCTTCGCTGACATCGAGGCGGTAGTCGAGCTGGCCGTGGATGACGAGCGTGGGCGTCTTGAAGTTTTTGGCAAATAGCGCGGGCGACCATTTGCGATACGGATTTTCGGAATCCGGTTTGCCGTAGTAGTCCCAGGGACGGCCCTTGAACTCCCACTCGTTGAACCATAGTTCTTCGGTCGTCCCGTAGGCGGATTCGGGGTTGAACATGCCGTCGTGGGTAACGATGCACTTGAAGCGGTCGGTATGGCCGAGGATCCAGTTGGCCATGTACCCGCCGTAGCTGGCGCCGAGGGCGCACTCGCGCGTCTTGTCGATGAAGGGATAATGCTGCTCGGCGTAGTCGAGGCCGGTCATCAGGTCGGTGAAGGGCTTGCCGCCCCAGTCGCCGTTGACGCCGTCGACGATGGCCTGGCCGTAGCCAATTGACCCGCGCGGATTGATCATCACGACGACGTAGCCGTTGGCGGCAAAAAGCTCGGCGTTCCAGCGGTAGGACCACATGTCGCCCCAATGGCCTTCAGGGCCTCCGTGGATTAAAAATTTGACGGGATATTTCTTGGCGGGATCGAAGCCTGGGGGCTTGATGAGGAAGCCTTGGAGCTTGGTTTTGTCGGCGGCGGTGAACCAGAAGGATTCCATCTTCGGCAGATCGAGTTGGGATAAAAGCGCGTCGTTGAGGTGGGTGAGTTCCCGAAGCTTGTCCGTATGAGGGATATCCGATGCAATGCTCACCGCACTTACTTCGCCGGGCTCGCCAACTCCCATCCGAGTGGCAATGATGGTGTAGCCGTCTTGAAGGGGGCGGATTTCGCTAAACTCACCAAGGCTCGGGAAATAGGTGGGATCCAGCAGGTAGGCGGGGTGTCCATCGATCGTCGCCATCATCATCGGCGATTCGCCTTCTTTAGATGAGGTGTAATAGATCGTCTTTGAGTTTGGCGCCCATGCGATCTCATTGACCCAATCATCGAATTTCGAAATCAAGTCTTTGATTGTCTTCGCAGCCCGGTCGTAGAGCGCGAGCCGAAATTTGTCGCTTTCGTAGCCTGCGCGGGCTTGCGAGCGCCACGCCAAATATTTGCCATCGGGCGAGTAGGCGGGGTTGAAGTCGCCGCCTTGGGATGTGCTGACTTTTACCGGCTTGGCTGCGGGGTTGGTGAGGTCGAGGGTGAAGATGTCGGCGTTGGTGCTGATGGCGGGCTCGGAGTCGAGGTTTTCGGTGAAGGCCAATTCCTTCGAGTCGGGCGCGAAGGCACATCCGCAACTGCCGCCCTCAACTGAAAACGGCGGAACGTCGTGGGGATCGTTGGGCGTGAGATCCCTGATTTGCGAGTCATTGCCTGCGCCGGTGTCGACCGAAGCAAGAAAAAGATGGCTGCGCTTGTCGCCGGTGTACCGGTTCCAATGGCGATAGAGGAGGTGGGTGAATATCTGCGCCTTGACCTTGCTGGATGCGAGAGCGGCGTCGCGGTTGGAGTTGCATTGATCGCCCGTGCTGAAATCGGCAGGCGTGATCGCAGGACATTCTGGATAAACTGCTGAAGTAAAAAGAACGGAGTGGGCGTCGGGCGACCAGATGGCGTTGTCGGCTGCGGTAGAGATGGCCGTCAACTTTTTGGCGTTGGCGGTTGCGCCGGTGGAGGGGTCGAAATCGGCGATCCAAACTTGCTGGCCGCCTTCGCGGCTGCTCTCAAAGAGAATTCGCTTGCCGTCGGGTGCGAACTGCGGGCCGCTGTCGCCGGGTTGCGCTACGGCCAGTTTCTGCGGATCGCCACCTGAGATAGCCTGTAGCCAAAGCTCAGGTATCTTGGTGTTTTGCTCGAGGTCGACGGTGGAGACGGAGTAGGCGAGCCATTTGCCGTCGGGTGAGACGGCGGTTTCGCCCAGGCGCTTCAACTTCATCATGTCTTCAAAGGTCATGGGGCGCTTGGGCGGCGCGGGTTGCGCTGTGCAGACCGGAGTAATGACTGAAAGCAGTGCGAAAGAAAAAACGAATTTGCGCATGATTTGGCCTGTCTGCGGAAGCGAAGAGATCGCTTCCGCGTGAAGGAAAAGTGTACACCGGGCAGTGGTTGAAGAGGGATTTGCCGAATGAACAGTAGAACTCTCAGCGGCCTCGGCTGCCGGCTGCCGAGACTGGAACTCTCATGGCGCAATCTTCTGAAAGACCCGGTTGTGGCCGACCTGCAGGATTTCACGGAAACGGGTGAGGTCGACTTCCTGCGCCAGCCGCGATGGGCCAGCGTGGCCAGCCGTGGCCAAGAACGGCACGGGAATGTAGTGAGTGGACAGGCCGGAGTCGTCCAGAACGATCAACCCATTTGATCGCAGATGAGCCGAGCACAAATCCCAATCTCGCCGGGCGATCTCGTAATCGTGATTGCCGTCAATGTAGATGCACGACCACCCCCGCGATGCGATCAGCTCGGCAGCCGCTTCATCGGTGGAGAAAGCTTTCAGCAATGCTGGAGCTGGCAGGGAAAAATGCGCAAAATTTTTGAGAGTGTCAGTGTAATAGTCCACGTCGCACTGGTATTTGCTTACGCTGTCGCCGGCCGGGGAAAAAGGTGAGATGCCCTGCGTAAGACTGTGAAACTTCAATTGGCGCGCGAGCAGGGACGCGAGGCTCAAGGTCTGCCCGCGAAAGACACCGATCTCCAGGAAATCTTCCGGCGCAAACTCTCGAAACAACAAGAACCACATCACATGAAACGACCTCTCGCCAAAGCCTCGCCCACCCGCTTCAAAATAGAAGCGGTGTTCGCGCAACGGTTCCGGCAGGCGGGTATGGAAGTAATGAAAACAGCGTCCATAGAAGTCCGTTGGGTTGTTGAGGCTCTCCGGCCACTGAGACCGAGTGATTTCATCGGCAGTTCCAGAAAACCGGCGCAGGAAACTGCTTTGCGCATGTCGGTGCTTCCACTCGCGGCGACGGCGCTTGAGTTGCGCGATGATATTCATCTCATGCACCATCCTTGACCGATCGTCACGCTGATTCCTCCCACCGCTTCGGCTTCAAGACTCCGAAGTCCTGAGATGAACGATTCATGGCAGTTATTATCGCTCCTTGGAATGAGGGAACGGAGCAATCTTCATCGTCAGCTTATTTGTTTTCGTTGCCGGTGAGGCGGAAGGTGATTGTTCCCCAGAATAGGCGGGCGCGCATCTGCACGGGGAGGTGGCGATCATCGTCGGTGTACCAGATCCAAATGTTGCCGCGGTTCTTCACCACGCCGGCGTCGGCGGTGGGCTGTACGCGCAGGGTCTTGAAGGCGCCGAGGGTGGTTTTGATCTCTTCGCGGCCTTCGACCTTCATGGTTACGGGGACGGTGTGCAGGGCATCCACGACGGGAATGACAAAAGTGTGGCCCACCTCCATTGGCTGCGACGAGGCGTAATAGACCCCTGTCAGCAGGTCGGTGACGCAGCCGGAGATGGGCATTTCAACGTGCTTGGTCTGGCCGGTGACCATGTTCTTTTCGTCGAGGACGGATTTCCCGTCCGCGTAATCGAGCCTCAGGGTGGAGTTGATTTGGCGACGGCCTTCGACCGTCTGCTTATCGAACTCGTAGGTGCAGCCCTTGTCGCGGTCAAAGGTGGATTGGAAGCGATCGCCCACGTGAAAGAGCAGGTTGATTGCGCCGATGGTGTCCGCATTGGCGGTGATGCGCTCGCGATCGCCGGCTGCCTCAAAATGCAGAACGGCCGTGCCGGCGGGAAAGACTCTCCAATCCACGGAGTAGGTGAGGGTCTGTTTCTGAGGAAAGCTAAAGCCCGCGCGCGGCGGGGTGAGCGGCGCCGCCTGCTGGCCATGAGCCATGGCGGCAAGGGCGCATAGAACGGTTACTGCGGTCGCGCGCGTCATCACCGTCAGGCAGGGCTCCTTAGAGATTTGAGAGATTCTCGGATTTGAATACCCTGGCGCGGAAGACCCTTACCGCAGCCCACGCACGAAACCGCCCAGAGCCGGCCTCAAAAAAAGCAAGCTGAGGTAAAGCAGTGCGGCCCCTATTGCAGCATTGTACTCGCGGTGGTGGAGGTAAAGCACGAGGGAGAAGCGGCCGGCTGCGGATTCGCCTCCCGGATCGCGGCCCGCAGTGAGGCGCGGAACCAATCTGGGAACGCGGTGGCAATACGCCTCGAATTCGGGGAAAGTGGCGCGCAGGAAGCGTTCTTCCGAAGCGATGACGGGGATGTAGATGACGGCGAACCCGGCAGCCAGCACCACCGCCATTGGCCAACTGAGCAGGGCCAGCGCGAAACCGGCGGCGATGAGCATCGACCCAAGGTAAAGAGGGTTACGGGTATGGGCGTAGGGGCCGGTGGCGGTCAACTCGCGATTCTTTTTCACGTAGCCCGCCGCGTAGCCTCGGAGCCAAAGACCGGGCAGGACCAAAGCCAGACTCCAGGCTACAGCGGCAGGCAAGGGCGCGCGCCGCCAAAGCTCGAATAAATAGAGCGCGGCGGCGAGAAATCCCAGTGGTACACGGATGCGGCGCGCCAAGCGCTGCCAGCGGGCGATCCAGTCTTCTTGGGGAATTTGAATTGGCTCAGTCAACGACAAACTCCTGATGAGCAGGAACTATTGAGAGTTGGGGCACCCGGATTGATCCAATCCCACCCATCGAGGTCGCCGCGGCGACTGCTCGATCGATGGGGCCGGGGTCTTCTGGGCACAACCGGCGCAAGAACTCCCAGGACGCTTTGTTCATAGGCCGGTCTCCTGGGCGAGAAGATCGCAGGCGGCGCGGAGAACATCTTCGGGCCGGATGGTCAGCAAGCCGGCTTCCGGCTCTGCATGGCGGGTGTGGTCGCGGCGGCTCAGTGGGCTGCGAAGCACCTTGAACCTGGTGCCGAACGGGCCGTTGCGGCTTGGGTCTGTGGGCCCATAGATGCCGACAACGGGACGGGCGAGGGCGCAGGCCAGGTGAAGCGGGCCGGTGTCTCCCGCGATGACGAGGGCAGCGCGGCGAGTGAGGGCGATCAACTGTTCGAGGGAGCAGATGAGGGTCCTGGCCGCGCCGCCTGTGGCTTTGGAAACGGCCTCAGCGCGCGGCTCCTCGCCGGGCCCGGCGTTGACCAGCACGCGCTGACCGCAGTCTATGAGGCCCTGAGCGACCGCCGCATATCGATCTGTTGGCCAGCACTTGGCGCCCCAGCCGGCGCTGGGGTTGATGAGAACTGTGTCTTTTTGCTTCGCGGGCGGCAGAACTTCGTAGGCCCAGGCTTCGGCGGCGGGGTCGACGGGGAGCCAAGGTTGCGCGGGGCTGAGGTCGTCGCCTGCAATCGCGGAGGCCAGCTCAAGATCCTGCTCAATGACGTGCGCGCCACGAGTTGCCACGCGCTCAGTAAACAGCCAGCGCGCGGGACGTTCGCGCGGTTCTGCCTCGCCGATCAGACGGCGGCAGCCCGCCATCCGCCCCACGACCGCGGACCGGATGGCTCCTTGCAGGTCGAGAACGGCGTCATAAGCTCCAGCCCGAAGTGTCTGCCGCAAAAGTCTGATTTCATGGTGCGTTCTGTGACTGAACGGCGCGGCTCGCCAGTCCTTGGTAGGCGCGAAAAGGAGGCGGTCGACGAGCGGGCGCGATGTAACGCGGCCAATGCTGTCTTCCGCTGTAAACAGCGGCCGCCAGCGGGGTTCGACAACCCAATCGATGATCCAGCCGGGATGGGCGAGGCGCAGCGCCGTGACCGCGGGCAGGGCGTGCAGGATGTCTCCCATGGCGCCTAGCCGGACCACAAGCAAGCGGAACTTGGATTGCATTTGCAAACTCTGATTTTCTCACAGGGGCGCGTTTTGCCGAGTGGACTCCAGGAAGTCGACCAGCCAATCGATGGCTTCGCTCTCGTGCTCGATCTCTATGCGCAGGAGAGCGGTCTTTAGCCGCAGCGATTCCGGGAAGGCGGAAGCCAGCGACCCGATGCGAACGAGGTCTTTTTCGGTGGTGATCAGGGCTGTGGCTCCTGTCTTCTTGGCCGTGTCGACGAGGCGATGCACGTCGGCTGGTGTGAAGCGGTGGTGGTCGGGAAAGGCGACGCGAGCGGCGATTCGCTGGCCCACAGCTTCGAGACCGGCAAAAAACTGCTCGGGGCGGGCGATGCCACAGAAAGCGGCGACTGGGCCGTCGATTGGGGGAACGTCCATCCTGCGGTGCAGCCGCCAGACGGGGCCTTCCCAACCCCATTTGCGGAGTGCGGCCTCAAGCTCCGGAGCTTTGTCTGGCGCGGGGATGGCAATTATGGTGGCCCTGCGGGCAGCCTTGCGCGGTTCGCGCAAATTGCCGGCTGGAAGCAGACCTTCACCCAGCCAGTCGCGGTGATCGAGCAGCAAAATGTCCACGTCGCGGTGGAGCTGGCGGTGCTGAAAGCCGTCGTCGAGAATGTGAACGGCAGGGGAGTTGGGCCCGGCGACGTCCAGTGGTGCATAGGCCTCGGCAAGCTGGCCTGCTCCTAAACGCTGCCCGGCCACAAAGACAGGGACACCAGTCTCTCGCGCGATCAGAAGGGGCTCATCGCCAAAATCCTCAGCCGTTCCGTCGGGATCGACGCGGGCGGGGCGCTGGCCTCGACGGCCATAGCCACGGGAGAGAACGTCTACGCGCAGGCCCCTGGCATCGAGCGCTTTGGCGAGCACGATGGTGAGCGGCGTTTTGCCCGCGCCGCCGGCGGAGAGATTGCCGACGCTGACGACCGGGAAATGCAGCCGGCTGACTTGCTCCATTCCGGTGCGCAGACCCAGTTCACGGAGCAGCAAAGCCAGCCGGTAGGCGGGAACCAGCGGCAGCAGCAGCTTGCGCGAAGAGGAGGGTCTGGTCATGTGCGACGCTCCGAAATCGCCGTGGGATGGAGCAGTTCCCGCAGCGCGTCCACACATCGTTCGGTGGCGCCGGCTTGCCGATTGAAGACTTGCCTGGCACGCTCGCCGATTGCGGTTGCACCGGCGGAGTCGCGGAGCAGGTCGAGCAGCGTCGCGGCCAAGTCTTCTTTGGCTGCAATGCGGAGCGCGTCATGCGCCAGCAGGTCTTCTGTGATGGCGCGGAAGTTGGCGTAGTGCGGGCCCATGACGATAGGCACGCCGAACTGGGCCGGCTCCAGCGGGTTGTGGCCGCCGGTTGGAAACAGGCTGCCGCCGACGAAGGCAACCGCGGCAGCAGAATAGACCGAAGCCAGTTCGCCGATGGTATCGAGAAGAACAATCGTGCCGGGGCTGATCGGTTGGAAGGTCCCGGCCGGCTTCGACTTCCAATCGGAGCGCCTGACCCAGGCGACGCCGGAGCCATCGAGCAAAGCAGCCACCCCGCTGAATCGCTCGGGATGGCGTGGCGCGAGGACCATGGCGAGCTGCGGGTCGGCTTGGAGAAGTTGCGGCCGGGCCTGGAGCAGCGCGGCCTCTTCGCCTTCAAGCGTGCTGCCGGCCACGATGAGCCGCACATCGGGAGCCAGGATTTTCAGTAGCTTCGTGGCTTCGGCTTCAGCATCGATACGCACGTCGAATTTCAGGTTTCCCGCGACGGTGACCCGGTCAGGCCTACAGCCGATGGCCTTGAGGCGGTCGGCGTCCGTCTTGCTCTGGGCAAGAACCGTTGCAATCCGGCCCAATAGAGGCCGGAAAATGCTCCGCACCATTCGATAGCGCGGCCAGGAGCGGTCGGAGATGCGGGCGTTGACGACTGCGACCGGGATTCCGCGGCGAAAACAGCCGTTGAGCAGGTTGGGCCAGAATTCCGTTTCGGCGAGAATGAGAAGACGGGGTTGCAACGCATTTAAATGCGCGCGAACCGCCCAGGGCAGGTCGAGCGGACAATAGAAGACGCGGTCGGCTCCGAAGCGCTGGCGGGCTAGGGCCTGGCCGGTGCGGGTGGTTGTCGAGATGACGACGAAGTAATCCGGCAAAACGGCATCGAGGCTCTTGACTAGCCTCGTAACCGCGAGTACCTCGCCTACTGATACGGCGTGGACCCAGATCAGGCGTCGGTCTCCCTGACCCTTCAAGAACCGAACTCGCCCCAGGCGCTCCAGCAACCCATCGCGGTACTTCTGCGTGGTGGCCATTCGCCACAGCCACCAGGGAGATCCTGTTACGAGGACCGCCAGCAACGCGACATTGTAAAAAAACAAAATCATATGTAACGGATCGAAACGTCCCCCGGTCTAACCCTCAAATGATACAGTCATGCACGATGAGAACTTTGCGGGCAATTCCGCCGTTCTTGCTCTGGCTGGCTCTGCCGGCCGTTGCTAGCGACCACACCCCGCCCCCCGTACAACCGGCTACGACCTTTGCCGCGGTTGAGGTGCACGAGGACGAGAAGGTGGCAGTCGCCGTGGAGCCGTACGACACACGCGCGCGGGAATCCATTTTTCGCATCGATTATTTGAGCCACGGGGTCATGCCGGTGAGGCTGATCGTAACCAACAACGGCGATCGGCCCATCTCTCTGCGCGATGCGCGGATTCTCTTTCTTACTTCGACGGGCGAAAAGATTCCAGCCGCGGAGCCGGAGGATGTGGAGCGGCTGATGAGCCAGAAGGAGCGCCAGGGCAGCAAGATTCCGATGCCGGGGCCAATTCCGAACATCAAGCTGAAGCCGAAAGCCAGCGATAAGGACGTCGAGCAGGACTTCGATACATTCGAGTATCAGGCTCTGGTGGTTGAGCCGCACACCACGCGCGCTGGGTTCCTTTTTTACGACGTGTCGGGGCTGGGCAACCCACTACAGGGCGCCAAACTGCACATCGTCAAGCTGCGCGATGCCGACGGCAACGAGCTGTTTTATTTTGAGATTCCATTCGATAAGTACCTCAGATCGAAGTCGAGCCAGATGAATTAGTGATATTGCATGTGATATGATTTTGTATGCGGCTGGTACTCGATACATCGGTTCTGGTTGCTGCCATTAGAGGTCCGAGCGGCGCGTCGAGATTGCTTCTTTCCGCGGCGTTGCAATCCAGGTTTCAGTTCCTGATCTCGACGCCGCTGGTCTTGGAATACGAGGCTGTTCTGACGCGCGTCGAGCATCTGGCGGCTTCGAGCCTTGGTGTTCTCGATGTCGAAGAAATGCTCGATTTGGTCTGCGCAACTGGCATTCAAGTTCGAATGACGCGAAGTTGGCGGCCGAAGTTGCCGGATCCGAACGATGAAATGGTTTTGGGAACTGCGATCAATGGCAAGGCCGATGCAATAGTGACATTCAATCGCGCGGACTTCTCTGGGATTGCGCAGGAATTTGGCGTTGAGGTGCTTTCTCCAATGGACGCACTCAGAAGGATGCAAATCAGATGAGAACCAGTAACTTCGCCTTGCGGCTACAGCCCAGCCTGCTCGAAGCGGCCCGCAATGTGGCTAGATCGGAAGGGGTCGCACTCAATCAGTTGATTAACGTTGCTGTTGCCCAGATGATTGCGGCACACAGTGCATCGAACTACATCGCCATTCGAGCCAGACGCGCGAATCCCGCACGGGCTCTGGAGATTCTGAGCAGGGCTGGAGTCGGCAATCCGCCGATCCCAGGAGACGAGTTGCCCGAGTCGTGGAAGAAGCGCCGATCTGCCGCGGCGCCTAAGCCGCGAACGAAAGCGCTCACTCGTAGTAAGTAGCCGTGGTGGTGTCCGTCTCCCAGATGGTGCAGTCTTTCACGCGCACGCGGCCGGCGGTCATCTCGGCGAGCTGTTCGCGGGTCTGGTCGTAAAAATACTTTGCGATGTTCTCCGCCGATGGGTTGAGCACCGTGAAAGGCTCAAGATCGTTGAGCATCTGGTGGTCGATGCGTTCGATGACCGGGCGCAATACATGCTTGAGCAGCTTGAAGTCGAGAAGCAGGCCGGCCTCGTCCAGCTCAGCGCCGACCAGAGTTACCTGCACCTTGTAGTTATGCCCGTGCGGGTTCTCGCACTTGCCCTTGTAGTTGCGAAGGTAATGACCGGAGGAGAATCCTGCCTCCACGGTGACTTCATACATCTGCTCTTGTCCTGTGCGGGAAAAAATCCCACCCATTCATTTTAACGGCTGGCGCCGGCTCGGCGACTTTGGCAAACTGTTCAGGGATTTTCGCCGCCGCGGCGCTTACGTCTGGCCGCCTGGCGCGCCTCTTCGCCGCGCCGGTCGACCTGCTCGAAGAGGTGGCTCATCACGCCGATGAGCGCCGCGCCAAGCCCGCCCAGAAGCAAGAACAGCGCGACGGTGCGCCAGAGGGTGCCGTTGGCCGGCAGTCCCGGCTGGAAGCTTGAGGGCACCAGCGACATGGCCGCCGAGACCAGCGCGAAGAGCACCAGCGTTGCGGCCAGGATGTAGAAGTTGCGCGACATGATTCAAGCCCAGGGCCAAATTCGATTTTATCGCCGGCTGACTCTTCTTGACACGCCAATGACAACCTCCTAACCTTGCCTTATGGAACTTCAACTTCCCGAGCGCCAGGCCAATGAGCTTGCCAGCCTCTCGGCGCGCACCGGGCGCAGCCCAGATGAGTTAGTTGCGGATGCCGTGGATCGCTTGCTTGCCCAGGAAGCCTGGTTCGATGCGCAGGTGCAGTTGGGAATGGATCAGATCGCGCGCGGCGAATTTCTTGAAGAGGAAGAGATGGACGCGCGCGTGGCGCGGATGTTGCGGGCTTGAAACGGCTGCGGTGGTCCATGGCCGCAGCGGACGATCTTGAAGGGATCAGCAACTACCTCTATCTTCATCACCCCTCCTTCGCTGCTTCAACCATTCAACGGCTCTACGAGTCGGCAAAGTCGCTCAAGCGGTTTCCGTTTGCCGGCCGCGTGGGCAAGAAGAACGGCACGCGCGAGCTTGTTCTTGCGCCCCTGCCTTATCTCTTGATCTATTCGCTGGATGAGCAGTCGGTCCACGTTCTGCGCTTTCTGCACACGTCGCAGGATCGGCGATAAGACTGCGTAGTTCCTCAAGAGTGGACTCAGTCGAGAACGTCCGCGCCTTCGATCAACTCGACTCCAGCCTTGGCAAACTCCGCTTCGATTGCGGCGACGGAGCCGTTCAGGTCGATGGCACGGCAGGCGTCGCGGATGACAACTGTCGATAGCCCCAGACGGCGCGCATCGAGGGCCGAGTATCCTACGCAAAAATCGTAGGCGAGTCCGGCAAGGAAAACGCGGATCAGGTTGCGCTCGCGCAGATAACCGGCCAGTCCGGTGGGCGTGACGTGGTCGTTCTCAAAGAAGGCTGAATAGGAATCAATGTGCGGCCGGAAGCCTTTGCGCAGGATCAGCTCAGCCTGCGGGAGGTTAAGTGCCGGGTGAAACTCCGCGCCCTTGCTGCCCTGCACGCAATGATCGGGCCAAAGGGTCTGCGTTCCGTAGCTCAGATCGATTTGCTCGAAGGGCTTCTTGCCGGGATGTGAGCTGGCGAATGATGAGTGGTTCGCGGGGTGCCAGTCCTGGGTGAGGACGATGTGCTGGAAGAGCGGGGCGATTCTTTGAATTGGCTCAATGACCGAGTCTCCGCCCGCAACGGCCAGTTGCCCGCCGGGACAGAAATCGTTTTGTACGTCGATGACTATTAGGACGTCTTGAGCGGTGATCTGCATTCGCCTTCCTGACTGGTGCGTGTTCGATGACACGTGCACGGCCTTCGTCTCTTGCCGATCAGCTTTTCATTTTACCGAGTTTCGATTCGGCGCTTTGGGTCCGTCTGTGGAGCGGCCATTCTAAGTTCTATGGCGATGATACAATGTAGATACAGAGGTAAATATGCAGGCACGCGTGCTCAAATGGGGAAATAGTTTGGCTGTGAGGATTCCGAAGCCCGTGGCGGAGGACGCTCGCTTTGAGGCCGGAGACGCGATAGAGATTGCTGTTTCCGCCGACGGGGTTGTGCAGCTGCATCGGGTTGACGCAATGCCGACCCTGGCTCAAGTGGTGGACCAGATCACTCCTGAAAATCGATATGCGGAGGTATCGCTGGGGGCGGAAGTAGGAAGGGAAATCGTCGAATGGTGACACCGTACGTTCCCGACACCGGCGATATCGTTTTCATGGATTTCGATCCCCAGATTGGCCGTGAACAGGCAAAGCGCAGGCCCGCCTTGATCTTGACCGATCTGCGCTACAACCGCGCAAGCGGGCTGGCAGTAGTTTGCCCATTGACCAGCAAGGTGAAGCCGTACCCGTTTAGTTTGCCGATCACCGTTGGGGGTGTTGAAGGGGCAATTCTTGTGGATCAATTGAAGAGCATGGATTGGTCCGGCCGCGGGGCTGAATTCCATTCGAAGGCTCCCGCATCCATGATGTCAAAGGTGCGCCAATATATTGCGGTACTGCTCAAAATCCCAACCAGGCAGTGAAATGATCCAGTGTGGTGAATCCGAAGTTTGTTGAAGGGGAAAGGCGGCGAAATGCAGGTCCTTCGACTCCGCTGAAGAACGCTTCGCTCAGGATGACCGCCGCTTTTGGGGGCTCGGGATGACCGCCCGTTTGGAGCTTCAGGCAGTTCTGCGTCACTCGAAGAACTTCTCGACGTCGGTGATTGTGGCGGTCATGCGGTAGGGCGGGAGGCTGGCTAGGAAGGTCTGGCCGTAGCGTTTTTGGGTGATCCTGGGGTCGAGCAGGACCAGGACGCCGCGGTCTTCGAGGGAGCGGATGAGGCGGCCAAAGCCTTGCTTCAAGGTGAGGACGGCTGCGGGAACCTGGTAGTCGAAGAAGGGCTTGCCGCCGGCTTCCTCTATGGCGCGCATGCGGGCGGAGACGATGGGGTCGCTGGGTACGGCGAATGGTAAGCGGTCGATGATGACGCAACTCAGCGCCTCGCCCTGCACGTCCACGCCTTGCCAGAAACTCGAGGTGCCGAAGAGAACGGAATTCGGCGTGGCGCGGAACTCCTCAAGCAGCGCCTTTCGAGGAGCAGTCCCGTGCAGCAGGATGGGAAAATCCAGCACCGGGAGCAGACGCTCGTAGAGGTCGCGCATCTGGGCGTAGCTGGTGAAAAGGCAGAACGCTCGGCCCTTGGTAATTTCAAGCACGCGGCGGATGCAGGTGGCCGCGGCTTCAGGAAACTCAGGGTCGCGCGGGTCGGGCATTTCCGGTGGCAGATAAAGCAGCGCTTGCTTTCCGTATTGGAAATGTGAAGGCACGACCAACTCGCGTGTCTCGCTCAGGCCCAACCTTTTACGCATATGCTCGAAGCCGCCTTGGACGGTGAGCGTGGCCGAGGTGAGCACGACGGTGGGAATCTGCTCGAAGACCAGCTCGGAGAGCAGTTCGGAGACGTCGATGGGCGTGGCTTGCAGGAAGGTTGTGCGCGGTCCTCCGCGGGCGGCGAACGTCTTTGTGTCCGAGCCGCCATGAGCGCGCCGCTCCATCCAATAAACCATGTTGCTCGAGTTTGATTCGAGCAGGAACTCAAGCTCGGTGCGCAGGCGGGCCACGCGCTTCTTCAACCCTGGCGCCTCATCGACCTTCAGGCCATCCATCTCCGCCTCTATTCGGCGAAGCGTGGCGCGGACGCCCATGTAGAGGTCGCCGGAAGTTTCGAGGAACTCCTCGCGGCCGGTAAATGGCTGGCGGCCGTCGCCGGCGATGGGCAAGCCGGCAAAGAACATGCGAGCTCGCTCGCGGAGTTGCTGCGTGGCAGCGGGCAGATTTTCCGCGCCTTCTTTTCCGCGCAGCAGAGTATCGGTGTCGCGGG
>CAZSVJ010000075.1:0-13600 GCA_964610185.1 uncultured Occallatibacter sp.
CGTGTAGCGCACCAATCCCTCCAGCACTACTCTGCCACGCGCCACATCCACCAAAAAGCTGATCTGCTGAAACGTGTAAAACGAAATGGCAAGCGGGGCAACGATGTTGCCCACGGGGCTGACATGACCGGAGGCAGCGGCAATTGTCCCCGCCACCGGGCTCAGGTACTTGAGGCTCAGCAGCACGCCCGTGTTGGCGACGACGCCGAGCGTGAGCCACGCATTCTTCGCGCGGTCCTGGCTTGTGTTACGCGCAATCATGACGGCAAAGCCATAGTTCACGACGATCGAACCAAGCACTAGCGGAATGTAGCCGATCTGCGCCCGGCCGTAGAAGATCAGCGACATCAGGATAAGGAATGGAAGCCGAAGTCGGTGTAGGGGGGTCAGCGCCAGAAGATAGTAACCGAGAACAGCCGCCGGTAAGAAAGCCAGCACGAAAATGATGGAGTTAAAGGACATTTGCGTATCCTTTCTCCAGACCCCTACCCTCGAATGCGGAGTTGAGTCTCACGCGGCGTCGGCCGCCGGAGTGAAATCGTTGGTGTGGATCACCCGCATTGGAAGCTCCGGTGGGGGGGTGTATCCATCGAGATCCAGGGCCCATGTAGTTCCGCCATCAGCGAGATCTGATATCTTTGCAAAGCCTAACTTGGCGAAGTGCTCGGTTACAAGTGAATTCTTCTTGGTTGGCAGATATGTTCCCTTCAGCCTCCGGGCGCCTGCCTTTCTTGCAGCTTCGGCAACTGTGGCAAGCACAAGCTCCTCCACACGCCGCCCCAAGACTCTGCAACTCATCAACCACGTATCGCAGCTCCACTCTTCAGTGCCGATATCGAAAATAACAACAGAGATCATGCCATTGTCGCCGAATCGATCCGCTAAGCGCACTTGCAGGCAGAACTTGGCTGGATCGTTCTCAAAGGCTTCCACTTCGTTTTCGGAATAACGCCGTGTGGTCAGGTTAAACTGGTTCGATTTATTGATCAGCTGCGCAATTCGAACGCGCCCGACGGCGTTAAAGGGAGAGACGGAAGCCACCATCTGCAACGAGCGAAGATACTCTTCCAAGTTGCCGACTTTCTGAAGCGAAACGCGCTCCACATTTGCTTGATAAAAGTCGGCGCGCGATCGATCCTCCGCCGAAAAGCCGACGGCTTCAAAATAGCCTGCGTTGGCCAGCAGGCCAATGTAGTCGGCTGGATCATCCGTCAGCTCCGGAACGGCGACCTCGGGAAGCACCTGCCTCACCTGTGCGCGTTCGACGGGATTGTCATCCAAAAAGACCAAGGAGTCGGTGCCGATATTTAGAGTCGCAGCAATTTCACGAAGATTGTTTGCCTTGTCTGACCAGTTAGCGACGAAGACGGCGATGTGATCCTCTTTCAGCACCATTTCAGGATGGTCGCGGAAGGGGATGCGCGCGATTGCTTCATCGTTCTTCGAACAAACTGCGAGGATTACGCCGCGCCGGCGCAGATCCAAAATGTAGCGTTGCAACGCGACGTGCGCTTCGCCGACGACACTGTTCTGACCGAGAACAATTCCGTCAACCCCATCGTCACCGATGATTCCACCCCAAAGTGTGTTGTCAAGGTCGAGCACGAGGCACTTGCGAGCTTTGCCGCGTGCTGCCCCCAGCAATCTGCAAATTTGATCGGCATAGAGCGGCGTCGCGTCGAGTGAAGCCGGCAACTTGGCCTTGTGCCATCCGCGCGCATCGTTCCAGGCATTGAGTCCCGCCTGACTGGCAAGGAAGCCAACATCGACGACAAGGTCGTTCTCTTTCGCCACCTCATGCAACAGCCTTGAATTGAATCGCTCGATCATCGCCCGCGGCGAGCCGGGGATGCGCGCATCGAGGCCGCCGAAGAGCGGATCGGTCGGGGGAACGATGGTCTGCAGAATGCAGGTCGCATTGATTGTATTCCGAACTCCATCGGCCATTGAAGAAACATGACCAATCGCGGCGGCGACGGCATCTTCCGCCTCTTCTGCTTGGAGATGGACACGGTCAAGACCCAGGGCACGATAGTCGAAAGCAATGAGCACGGCGTCAAGGCGATGCGAAGCGAACTCCGACCCTGGGTCGAGCAGTTGCTGAGCCGCCTGCCCATAACCCGCCAGCACAACATCAATCACCAGACCGTGGCGCAATCCGGTCCCCGGCAGCGCAGCCGCAACGTAATCCATTGTGTGCGATGAAACGATACCAAGCCTCAAGGGCGTGAATCCCGCTTTGGCGACTAAGAACTCCCTCTGCGAGCGAACCGTTTTCCCCAGTGTTCCCAGCTCAGTAAGGTCGAGGGCAAATGACGCCAGCCGCCGCGCCTCAGCCTCAGCCTCATCGGGCGCGCCTGTGCTTGCCAGTGCCTTCGCTCTGGCTTTGAAATCGCTAGGGGCTGAAAGCAACCATGGCATCCCAAATGGGTGGTTCATATCGTAGCGCGCTGGACTATGACGTCCAGCAACTCTCCAACATTCTTGAACTCGTCGATTTCGCTGCTGGTAAAACGGAGTCCAAAGCTGTTCTCGACTGCAACCAG
Source organism: uncultured Occallatibacter sp. (assembly GCA_964610185.1). Taxonomy (GTDB): domain Bacteria; phylum Acidobacteriota; class Terriglobia; order Terriglobales; family Acidobacteriaceae; genus Telmatobacter. Next base: position 2,547 of record CAZSVJ010000075.1, read on the forward strand.
GAAAGGAACATGACTTAAGCTGTCCCAGCCCTCGACATCGCCGGCCGTCAGGCTATCGCTGTATTCGAAATCATCGTCGTCGAAAACGTTACGCATGATTTCGGTCAAACGTGCCGCACCTACCTCTCGTAGCATATTGGTATCTCTCGGGCGGTTGTTCCCATTCTAAGATGCTAGTGAGCATCGATTTGGTTGTCAACGATTTCGGCTGGGAAAGTTGTCTCCGTTCCTTATTCATGCAAAGGCGGCTCATAGGCGCGAAATTCGGTGATATCCGCCAAATCGTTCGTGGGCGATGACAATGTCACCGTATGAATTTTGTTTGAGAGCCCATTGCCAAGGACGTAACGGTATTGCGTCGTCCCATCCCCGCGGTCAATCACCTCCGGTTTGCCATCACAAACGTCGTTCACCGACCAATACACTTCAAACGGCGCTTGCAGCGGAATGTGCGTTTTCTCGAAGGCCGACTCGACCATCCAATCCTGCGCCTCTATGCCTAACTCGCCTGACTTCGACACAAAGTCATGTGAGGAATCGCCGTTGCCCTGGTCTCCAGTGATCGAACCGCTCACAGTAAATTCGAAGGATTTCTGATCGGAAGAAATCTTCGTCAGAGTTGCCGTCCACGCTTCCGGAATCTGATCGTGCCGCAAAGAAATGCGTCGCAACGCCGGCCAGTCGGGCACTGTTCCAATCGAGCTGGCGCGCGTCACCTGGAAGCATCCGTCGATTTCTTTCGGTGAACGCCCGTCGATTGCGACGGTTGGCCACACGGCAAGAGGCTTGCTTGAGATCAATTCAAGCCGGCTCCCTTCGAAGTTGACTGCTTTTTGCCCGTTGGCAAATTCCTTTGCATTTCCTGGAATGGAGACGACGTTACGTTCCGTCTGCCCATTCCACTTCTCCACCAGATTGTCAAAGTACTGGTTGAAAAAGGCGGCAATCAGCTCCCTTCCTTTCTCGTTCGGATGAGTATCGTCCTCCAGCATGGACTGGGGATCGACGTGTGTGCGAAGCAGATAGTCACGCCACCAGGCCCGCTGCGGTTCCACGGCCAGCCCGTACTCCTTCGCGAAACCTGGAATCTTGTGGTAGGACATTTCGTCGTGCCAATTCCGCTGTTTGACCCAAATCAGCCCGGTGCAGCCTGGCTGTTGGCGCAGCGACATCCGAATTCCCTCAGCGCAAGGAGGGTCGGGAAGCACTTCGCCATGGTCGGTCTGCACAATGATGTCGGCTGCTGTTTCAGACTTGAAGAAGCGGATAATCCGTTCATAGGCACGATGATCGCCGTACACATGAAAGATGATCAAGTCTGGGTAGAAAGCCGCAATGTCCTGCTCCGTCGCCCGCTCCAATGCCTGGGAAGCGAATCCGCCCAGCGCGCGGTTTTCAACGACGAAGACAGTGTTGGGATACTTCTGATGCCAATGTTCGATTACAGCCTTGTCCCATCCGCTGCGTGTGATCGACTGGCCGTAAAAGAGAACCTTCAGAATCTTACGATCCTCGGGTGTGCTAGTACGGATAATCTCCAATGACCTGGCGATCTTTTGTTCATCGGAAACTGTATCCACTTCCTTCTGGTGGATGACCCACGTGGCACTTGCCGCCAACAATAGCGCAAACAGCCCCGCGGCGGCCATCCAGATTCCAATCCTTAGCAGCAATGACCGTATCATTCCAAGAGTGTATCGCATTGCAAGGCGGCACCGAGTTACGGAGCGAACGGCGGCAATCTTCATTGCGCGGAATCAGGATTCGATCCGGTGATAGAGGCGATATCCTTCGTCCTGAATCGATGCAAATGGTTTGAGCGTGATGGTCCCAGCCTCCGACCTGGCCCGCCATGTGCTTGACCCGCTGGAAATCCTGCTGGCGGTGAGCAGGTCTGCCTGCCGCAATCTTCCTGGGATCTCCCCAACGGCAAAAAGAGCGAGCGGCCCATTGACAAGAGCAACCTCATCGGGATGCTGCGGATCGACGGCTTCAAGAGCTGTTGCGGCTTCAAACTCGACTTCGATCCGGTCTCCGCTTCTCCAGGTTCGGTCGACGCGGGCGAAGCTCCCTGGAACCAAATCCACGGAGACGCGTTGGCCGTTTACCGCAACGGTGGATTTGAGACCGGCCCAACTCGGTATCCGCAGATGAACGGCGAATCCGGCGGGCTTGTCGGATGTAATCTCGATCTGCGTGGACAGGTCATGCGGATAACTTGTTCGCTGCGTAAGGGCGATGCGCGCACTGTCGCGCTTCCAACTCACGCGCGATGGCGTGTATAAGTTAACATAGACCCCATCGTTATCTTGGAAGTAGGTGCTGATGCCGTAGTCGGCAGTGATTTGCGGAAAGGTTCCAGAGCAGCAAGGCCATTTATCCCTATGGTATCCTTTGTTCGCAAAGCGGTTGTTGTAATCCGAATAATAAAAGCTGCTTCCATCCTCCTTTAGCGGCTTGGCGCCGAGAATTGTGTTATAAAGAATTCGTTCCATGCTATCGCCATAACGGCTGTCGCGAGTTACTCGCAATAAGTACCGGGTAATCTTGAAGTGACCATAGGCGCCGCATGGGGTTTCAAAGCTGGCATGAGAATGATTCAGGCTCTCGCCCATCTCTCCGCTGCCTGGCTTTCGGAACGTCTCATCGGGACCCCATCCGCCGGTCGCAAAACTCTGCGACGAGCGAAGAAAGTCGAATCCATTTTGCGCGGCGCGCAGATGCTTCTCGCTTCCCAGAATAAAATAGGCCTGCATGGCGCTACTGAGAGCATTCACATGACTGTAGGCATGCTCGCCTGGCAAGACATTCTTTCCTTCGGATAGCGGGTCGAAATAAAGGTCGTCCTCGAGAAATCGGATCGCCAGATCTCGATACCGGCTGCCTCCGCCTCGTCGATAGGCCAGAAAGAGGTTTTCCGGCAATGTGTAAGTTTCGTCCCAGCAGTAAGCCTCATCCTTCTGAGGCAAGGCGTATTGTTCCGACCGGGAAAGCGCCTTTCGCGGCAAATGAGGCATCACCGCATCGGTAGCTGCATTCAAAACATCCAGCGCCGCATCGTCGCCGGCAAACTGATGAGCATCGATAAGTCCGCAGCTCGTCTTGTCGTAAGTGTACGCGGGCAAATGATAGCCGTCGTAGAACTTTTCGCAAACGTTTGGCGCGAATCCCCGCACCAGCCGCTGCACCTTGGCTTGCGTCGGCTTCGAACCAGTTATAGCATAGGCCCGCGCCAATCCAGACAGATATTGACCAAAGCTATGTCCGGGGATGAATCCATGAAAACTTCCATGAGGATCGAATTCCGGGGAGTTATCGTACCAACCGCCCATATCGTCGGCCGGTGCCGGCTGTCCCGCCCTCTGCCGGAACGGCTTGAGCAGCATATCTTCATCGAGGGCGAGAAAGAAGGCATGATTTTCGTCAAACTGCCGGCGCATGGGCCCTTCTAACAGCTCAACCTCACTGTATCCGAACTGATCGAGCGCCGGGCCGATTGCGACTTTGACGTCTCGCAGGCTACGGGCGGGCGCCAGTTGCGCCCTTGTGAGCGAAGCAATGGCAGCAGCGGTTCCGGCTTTTAGAAATGATCGACGCGTAGGTTGTGCCATGCTCATCCCCCGAGAACCGGTGCTCTGACGCCAGCCTGAACAGCAACTGAAATCGACTTCGATTCTCGTCGGTTTGTTAGTAGCTCAACTCCAGCACATTGATTGAATAGGGCGCGAAGCTGTGCTCGAACTTCGGTCCCGCGATTTGAATTCGCTGTTCGAGAGGTATTACGACCTGGGGATTAGCGATGCTATTGGTCGCGTTCGGCGACTCGCCGCTCAGCGTGATCAATTTCGCATCCCGCGCAACGCTGGGAATGCCATCCAGCACTATGTTCAGCGGCGTCGCATCTGAAGACGCATTCACCACCTTGACGAAGAGCTTTCGCCGCTGCTGGTCGCGCGTGATCGATGTATAAACCCGCGGACCGGTGTTGGCCAGCGTGCCGGCCACCACTTCCGTTCCCAGATGACTGGCAAACAGCACCTGCGCCCAGTAACTCGGCGAGCCATAACTCGTCAGCGCATCGTAGCCGATCAAGTCAGTCTCCCACTGCATGCCGCCTGGATTTACATTGACAAACAGCGGCGCATAACTGGCCATGACAATGATATCGCTGTTGCGCTCCATGCCAGTCATCCAGGCTGCGTCGGCCAGCGCTGCCTGCAGGTTGGGTGTCGGCTGTCCCTCGCGTGTCGCCCACTCGCCTACGAAGATCTTCGGCCCGTTGCGGTCGGTCTTATCGTAGTGGTTTGCATCCGCGAACGACTTTTCGGCCGCCATATAGAAGTGCTCATCGAGCACATCGGGTTTCACGCTTTTGATAGGCGCGGTAGCAATCAATTGTAAGTCCGGGTAGCGCTGCTTGATCGCCTTGTAGTACTGCGCATAGCGGCCGTCGTAGGATCCCGAATGGTCGAACCAGTCTTCATTGCCGATCTCGACGTAATGCAGCGGGAAGGGCGCTGGATGCCCGTTCTTGGCGCGTTCCGCACCCCACTTCGAGGTTGCGTCGCCAGTGACAAACTCGATCTCGTCAAGCGCATCCTGAACGTACGGTTCAAGCGCGGCGCCGGGTTCGACATGCTCCTGAGCCATCGAGTAGCCGGCATAAACGGCAAGCACCGGCTCGATCTTTAAATCTTCGCACCATTCAAGAAACTCGAGCAATCCCATTCCATCCGAAGAGCGGTAACGCCATGGGCTGGGATGCGTAGGACGGTCTGCCCACGGACCGATTGTCTTCTTCCAGTCGAAGCGATCGGAGATATGGTCGCCCTCCAAATAATTACCGCCAGGGAGACGCAGAAACTTTGGATGCATCGCCGCCAGCTTTTCCATCAGATCGATGCGGTTGCCGTAGGGACGGTCATGATATGTCGGCGGAAATAGCGAGACCAGATCGAACCAGACAGTTGCCGGACGCGGAATCGTCAGAACCAGGTGATTGTTTGCTGAGACTGGAACTTGTGCTGTCTTGAGCATAAAGGTGTACTGCTTCCACTCGCCGGTAAGGCCGGTTACCGTGGCGCTCGCCGCGATTTTGCCTGTCTCATCGTTCACCAGGCTGACGGCGACCGGAACCTCGGCGCTGTCTGTCTTCGCGTAGAAGGACCCGCTATAAGACGTCTGCGACCGCACCGGGAACCCCCAGTAGCCGTCGTTCTGCACGCCGGCCGGCGCGGCTTCTGTGGCTGCGGTCACGCGCACCTTCAGGCTGCGCGGCAAAGCGGCGCTCGGACCTGTCGTCTCATCGGGCGAGACCTCGACCAATGAATTACCGCGCGCCACCATGGTCCAGTGTGCGAGCGCCTGCCAGCCGCGGCCCATGGCACGATCGCGCACCAACTCAGCGTAGAGGCCTCCGTCGTAGGAAAAGTTGATTTCCTCGGTCATCAGGCCGTACAGCATAGGGCTGACTTTGGCAGTGGGACGATCCACCTGCACGGTCAGCGATGGAGCCTGGGCTTGCATGCTCGATAGCAGCGCCAGAACCGAAAAGAGAGCGATGACAAAAGATCGTTTACTCATGGGAGGCCATACTATTCGAAGCCACGAAAATTGGCAATAGGGATAACGTTTACCGGCGGTGCGCAACGCCACAGCATGGAATGTCAAGTTCCCGTTATATGGGGTATCCTGTAAACGCATTCCTCGCTGCTCCCATGACTGAACATACCCCTAAGCGTAAACGCAACTCCAAACGGAGTCCCACGCGCATGGATATTCATACCGTGGCGCAACTCGCCAACGTTTCAATTGCTACGGTCTCGCGCACCATCAACCACAATCCTACCGTGAATCCCAAATTGGCTAAACGGGTTTGGGAAGTGATCAGGGAACTCAACTATTTGCCCAACACCCAGGCCCGCGCCCTCGTCTCCGGACGCAGCCGGCTTCTCGGTCTCATCGTCTCTGAGATTACGAACCCGTTCTTCCCAGAGTTGATTCAAGGATTCGAGGACTTGGCCGTCGAGCACGGATACGAGATTCTTATCGGCTCGACCAACCACGACCCGGAGCGAATGCAGGGTTGCATTCGCCGCATGGTAGAACGCAAGGCCGAGGGTGTGGCAGTGATGACCTTCGGCGTTGAAGAGCCGCTGCTGGACCAGTTGGCGGACCGTAATATACCGCTGGTTTTTGTGGACGTGGGGCCGGAGCGGCCGGGGATTAGCTTGTTGCGAGTGGACTATTATCACGGAATCCGGCAGGGCGTTCAGCACCTGGCTGCGCTGGGGCACCGGAGTATCGCGTTCGTTACCGGGCCGTTGCGGCTGCACTCGGCGCATTCGCGGCTGACAGCCTTTCAGCGCGCAGTGCGGGAATGTGGCATCGAGGTCGATCCAAAGTGGATCGTTGAGGGCGACCACACGATGGAAGGCGGCATCGCCGCGGCAGAGAAACTGTTGGCCGAAGCTGAGTTGCCCACAGCGGTGATGTGCTCGAATGACATGACAGCGATCGGCGTGCTGCACAAGGCATATCGAGCTGGGCTGCGAGTGCCTGACGACCTCTCAATCATCGGGTTTGACAACATTCATATAACGCAGATGACGATTCCACCCTTAACCACGATCCAGATGTCTTGCTTCGATTTGGCTCGGGGGGCGGTTACGGCGCTAAGGGCGCACGTGGAACACACGCCGGCGCCGAAGCGTGAATATCCTATCGAGACCAAGCTTGTGGTTCGCGAAACCACAGGGTTCCCCAAAGGAACGATGCTTCATCTCCGAAAAGAAGGCGGTAGCGCCAAATCCGATCCGGCCTTCGCCGGGCTTAAACTAAGTTCCACTTGATGGACCGCATTCCTCGCAATCCCGTGCAATGGCTCTTCGACCCGCAGGCGGGTCCGCGCAATGGGCTCGTGCCGCGCTGGATTTTTCTGCGTGCGCTGGCAGCCATTTACTTCTCGGCTTTCTTCTCGCTGCTGTTCCAGATCGAAGGACTGATCGGGCCGCGTGGCATACTGCCGGCAAAGCAGTACCTGGCCGAGGTGCAGAATGGGGTGGGGCCGCTCAGGTTTTGGTTCGCGCCCACGCTGTTTTGGCTCTCATCCGGGCCGCACATGACGATGGCCGTGGTGTGGGTGGGGCTCATCGCGTCGGTTGCGGCATTGCTGAATGCGTGGCCGCGTCTCAGCTTCTTCGTCTGTTTTGTGTGCTTCCTCTCGTTTGTAACCGCTGCAGATGCGTTCTCGAGCTATCAGTCCGACGGCATGTTGTTGGAGGCTGGCTTTCTGGCGCTGTTCTTCGCGCCGAGCGGATTGCGGCCGGGCTGGGGAAGCGCAAGCCCGCCGGTGAGAGCAGGTTTGATTCTGCTGCTATGGGAGTGGTTCCGCATCTACTTTGAGTCCGGCATTGTGAAATTGCTGGGCGGCGATGTTGAATGGCGCAATTTCACGGCGATGGATGAGTACTACCAGAACGGCCCGTTGCCAACGTGGATCGGCTGGTACGTCGAGCACTTGCCGCACTGGTTTCATGCGGCCACTGTGGCTGCAACATTGGGCATGGAACTGGCCGTGGTGTGGATGGTGTTTTTGCCAAGGCGCGTCCGCATCGTCTGCTTTTTCATCGTGACTCCATGGGAGATTGGGGTCATTCTCACGGCCAATTACACATTTCTCAACTATCTCGTGCTGGCATTGGGCTTTCTTCTTCTGGACGACCGCAGTCTGCGATGGCTGCTGCCGCAGCGGCTTCGCTGCACATTGCCGGAACCTCCGCCAGAGGACGCGGCGCCGCGAAAAATCGAATCGCTTTCTATTCTGGAAACTTCAGATGTCGAGGCTGAGCCCGAGGTTCGCGAACCCATGCGCGGGCAGCGAGGTTATCTAAGGACGGCACGCCTTTTTGGAACGGCGGTGATGTTGACATGGATTGCGTACGCCACCATGGCGGAGATGATTCGAATGCTGTGGCCCGAATTGCCCCTGCCGGAGACTCCGGTTGTGGCGCTGGAACCATTCCGAATTGCCAACCAATACGGGCTGTTTGCCGTCATGACGCGCGGGCGATACGAGATCGAGTTTCAGGGTTCCAACGACGGGCAGAATTGGACGCCGTATCTCTACCGCTACAAGCCGCAGCTTCCGGACCACGCGCCGGGCATTTACGCGCCTTACCAACCGCGGTTCGAATGGAATCTTTGGTTCGCTTCTCTCGGCGACTGGCAGCAGAACAACCTTGTGCCACTTGCCGAAGAACGGCTTCTGGAAAACGATCCCGATGTGCTCGCTTTGTTTCAAGGGAATCCATTTGGACAGAAGGCGCCACGCTATCTTCGAGCTGTATTGTGGCGGTATTGGTTTACTTCGACAGACGAGAAACGGCGCACGGGAAACTGGTGGAAGCGCGAATTAATGGGTTTGTATTCGCCAGTGCTGACTCGCGAGGCGGACGGCAAATTCGGCATCATAGAATACCCCGAGGAGCTGCCGCCGGAGTTGGGGCGCTCAGCCAACGCAGCCTCGTACGCAGCTTTTGCTCCCGCGTAATCCTTTGCACGGATCAGAACTGCTGCTTCGTTTTCACCGACTGGGCGAATATAAAACGGCGGTTCGTGATAGCCAAGCTTTTTCTCTTCTAACCGCGCCGAGGCGTAAAGCTTTTTGGCCGCTTCAAGCTTGCCTTGCGCGGCGAGCACGCCGGCCTGAAGCTCGAGCGAGGCGACGGTGAGACTCTTCAACAGAGGACCCGCATTTGCATCGGGCATGATCGGGATAGTTGGCGGCTGGTCTTTTTTGGATTCCATTCCGGGGGTCACGCTCGTGGCGGCATCGGGATTGGCGCCGGTGCTTGCCTTCGCGGTGTCTTTTGAGGCGCTGTCGATTTCGCGCTGAAGGCGCCAGAGTCCTGCATCCATGCGATCGGAGGCGGACTGCGCAGCCACGGCGTCGTTGCTCTCGAGCGCCTTCATTCCGGTCGCGAAATCGCTGAGCTCGGCGGCCAGAAAGCGCAGGTTGGTTGTCTTCTCGCCCTCACCAATGTTGGCCTGGCCAAGCATGGTGAGCACAGAGTCCCAGTCGGCAATACGCAGCGCAACAGGAAGCCGGTTGCTGATGCGCGCCATCTGGTCGCGCGCGGACCAGATGTAAAGCGTGGCCGACAGCTGACCGCGTGCAGCGGCGAGGCGGTCGGAGAGGCGGTTTGCCTCCGCAAGCTTGCCTTGCTCCATGAGATTAGCGATGGCGTACATCATGTTGTGGACGTAGTTCCAATCGTCGTCCACGCCGACATGCTGCTCGCGCATGTACTTTTCATCCGCGTCCATCGAGGCGCTGAACCAATGTTCGGCTTCGCTGTAGTTTCCAACGCGGTAAAAGATGTGGCCCGGCATGTGGACCATGTGGCCGGAAGTTGGAGCGAGGCTGGCCAGCAGCGCGGCGCTCTTAAGTGCAAGCTCGGGATGACTGCCGGGCTCGATCGCGTGAATCCAATAGTGATGGGCGGCGGAATCGTTTGGAGCGTCGCGCAGAACTCCCTCAAGAATTGAGATTGCTTCTTTCTGTCCGGCCTTCGGCTCGCCGTGATCGTCGTATCCATTCCTGACTGTTTCCGCAAGGAAGATGCGCGCTTCGATGTCTTTGGGATACTTCTTCACCAGCTTGCGCCAGATTGCGATCTCCTGTGATTTGTCGCCCTCCTTTGCGATAGAATCAGCTTCGGCTGCTTCAATGTAGAGCTTGCCGGCGCCGTCCGCATGATTTTTCAGCCGCACTGCTTCGGCAAGAGCGCGGGCGCCGTAGACTTTGTTGTCGCCATCACGAAAGCCTTCACCCTGGGCAAGACCCCACCAGCACATTGCGCAGTTGGGATCGACGCGAACGCTTCGCTCGAATGCCTTCTGGGACTCATAGTCCCAAAAATCATTCATGAGGCTGAGCCCTTGATCGAACCACGCCTGTGCCTCAGGGCTGGCCTTGATGGCAATGTGGCTGTTGCCAATTCCGGTCATCTTAATGGGTACTGGAAGCTGGTCGGGCGGCGGAATGGGCTGCATTTCTGCCATGTCATGGGCGCTGCCCATCTGCATCGCCTGTTGCGCGAAGGCGACGGGGCAGGAGATGACGAGAACAGCCGCGAGAACCGGCAAGGCTGTATTGGCCGAGGCAGCGCGGCGAGACAATATCAAGAGATTGCCCAGGAAGTGCATGAATGCAATATATCTGAGCGGTGGCATGGGAGGCACTTGATGGAGCGAGTTTCTGGCTGGAAAATTCGGCAACCGCCCTTTACACTGATGTCCAAAGCTTTCTGGAGAGAGACGTGAGCCCCGACCACACCTTTGATCCCCGGATTGACGCCTACATCGCAAAGTCCAAGCCATTTGCACAGCCGATCCTCATTCACATCCGTGAATTGGTTCACAAGGCCTGTCCGGGCGTCGTCGAAACCATCAAATGGAGTCGGCCCTTTTTTGAATACAAGAGAGCCATCCTCGCCAATATGTCTGCCTTCAAAGAACATTGTAGTTTTGGTTTCTGGGGAGTCGAGATTTCGGCGGTTCTGCGCGATGCAAAGATCCTACAGCCAGACGCGATGGGATCACTGGGACGACTAACTCGGATTGAAGACCTGCCTGCCAACAAGCAGATGCTCGATTTGCTTCGCAAGGCAGTGGCCTTTATTGAGAGCGGCCAGTACACGAGCCCCATCGCTGCCCGGCCCAAAGTCGCGAAGGCCAAGGCTCCCGAGGCGCCTCCGGAGTTCACCAAGGCGCTCAAGGCGAACAAGAAAGCCGCCGATGTCTTTGCCGCCCTGAGCCCCAGTTGCAAAAAGGAATATGTTGAGTGGATCGTCGACGCCAAGCGCGCCGAGACCCGCGACAAGCGCATCGCCACTGCGGTCGAGTGGATCAGCGAGGGCAAGCAGCGCAACTGGAAATACCAAAACTGCTAACGCCGCGCATCCGCGCCGGATGCGTATCGCGCTATTTGCGGAAAGCGTTCAACTTGTCGAGGACGCGCTTCAGGTCGTCGAGCTTCTGGCCGGCTTCGC
>CAZSVJ010000076.1:0-13540 GCA_964610185.1 uncultured Occallatibacter sp.
TGATTCAATTGCGTATAGATAAGGGATACTTGCGACTGCCCAAAGGCGCCGGAAAGTGCGCTGTCCAATGACGATGGAGTGATGCCAAGCCTTGCGGCGGTAGGGCGGTCGTAAGTGAGCAATTCTTCCAGGCCGCTATTCTGCGCATCGCTGCTTACATCCTGAAATCCGCGAAGCTTCTGCATGCCCGCAAGCAAAATGGGACCCCAGTGCGATAGATCTTGGACGTTGTCCGACTGAATGGTGTATTGGTAAAGCGCATTGGACTGACGCCCGCCGATGCGCAGGTCCTGCGCTGCCTGCAGGAAGGCCGAAGCGACCGGAAGTTTATTCAACTGCGGCCGCAGGCGATTGATAACATCTGCGGCGGAAATCTTCCGCACATTCAGCGGCTTCAGCGCGATATTGATACTGCCGGTGTTTCCCGTGCCCGTATGGACGATAACGTTCGCGACTGCCGGGTCAGCCTGGATGACCTTCTCGATTTGCCGGATTGAGTTATCCATCACGGGAAACGATGCGTCCTGCGGGCCTCGCGCATTGCCTGTGATGACCCCGGTGTCCTGCTGCGGAAAAAACCCTTTCGGAATGATGCTGATTAGATAGAAATTCAACCCGACCGTAAGTAGAAGAACAATTAGCATGGGCACCGGATGGTTCAGAACCCACGTCAGAGAACGGCTATAGGTAGAGACCATCCATGCAAATCCCTTTTCAGTCACGCGATATGCGCGGCCATGCTTGATCGTCCGCTCGTCCTTGAGCAGATAGGCGCACATCATGGGCGTGGTCGTCAGGGAAATGACCATGGAAACAAGAATGGCCGTGGCCAGCGTGATCGCAAATTCGCGAAACAGCCGGCCCACAATCCCTGCCATGAAAAGAATCGGAATGAAGACCGCGATCAGTGACATGCTGATGGACAAGATAGTAAAACCAATCTCCCTGGAGCCCTCAAAAGCCGCCTTCATCGGGGGCATTCCCTCTTCGCGAAGGCGCGAAATATTTTCCATCACCACAATCGCATCGTCTACAACGAAGCCGGTCGAGATGGTTAAAGCCATGAGCGAGAGATTGTCGATGCTGAACCCGAAAAGGTACATCACCGCAAAGGTGCCAATCAGCGAAACAGGAACCGCGACGGCGGGAATGAGCGTTGCTCGCCCGTTGCGCAGGAAGATGAAGACGACAAGAATAACCAGAACGACCGATAGCATGAGCGTGCGCTCTACATCGTTGACCGAAGCGCGGATAGTTGTGGTGCGGTCAACGACGATTGTGGTTTTAATGCCTTGCGGAATGGACGCTTCGATCGCCGGCAATTGTGCGATGACGCGATCGACGGTATTGATAATATTGGCGCCCGGCTGGCGAAAGATCAGGACAGTTATCGAGGGCACGCCATTCAGATATCCTGCATTGCGAATGTTCGACTGCCCTTCCGTAACATCGGCCACGTCCGACAGCCGGACTGCGGCTCCTTTGTTGTAGCCGATAATAAGCTGTTTGTAGTCCTCCGCGTGGTTCATCTGGTCGTTGGTCACGATGTCCGCCATCGTGTTTCCGAATGTGAGTTGACCGAGCGGCTCGTGAACATTCTCCTGCGTGATCATTGACTGAACGCTCTGGATTGTGAGCCCGTGGCTGTACAGCAGCGTGGGATTCACTTCAACACGGACCGAAGGACCGGAGCCTCCGCCGACCGTCACCTGGCCGACACCCGATATCTGCGAAAGCTTCTGCGCCATGATTGACGACGCATCATCGTAAAGCGTCGGCTTGTCGTACTTGTCCGAAGTAAGGCCCAAGATCAGAATCGGCGCATCCGCGGGATTTACTTTGCGATATGTTGGGTTGGCCGGCAGGTTGGCCGGCAGGTAAGTGCGCGCCGCGTTGATGGCCGCCTCGACATCTCGCGCCGCGCCGTCGATGTCGCGGTTTAGGTCAAACTGTAGAGTTATGTTGGTGCTGCCTAGAGAACTTGATGAGGTCATTTCAGTGACGCCGGCGATGTGACTAAACTGCCGCTCCAGCGGCGTTGCAATTGACGAGGCGGTAATGTCGGGGCTGCCGCCGGGCAAGCCCGCCGATACCGAAATAGTTGGGAAATCGACCTGCGGCAAAGGAGAAACAGGCAGAACATTGAAGGCGATGGCCCCGGTAAGCAAGATGCCCGCCGTGATCAGAGTCGTAGCGACTGGCCGGCGGATAAACGGGGCAGAAATGTTCATGCGCCCTCCGCCGGTTCCGGTTCGCTGCCATTGTCGTTGGCTTTTTTCGGACCGCTGAAGCGATGGCCGATGCGATCGAAGAAGATGTAAATGACAGGAGTGGTATAGAGCGTGAGTACCTGGCTGAGCAGCAGCCCGCCTACCATTGCAATGCCCAGAGGGCGCCGCAACTCCGAACCCATGCCGCGACCCAAAGCAAGCGGAATGCCCGCCAGCAGCGCGGCCATCGTCGTCATCATGATGGGCCGAAATCGCAACATACAGGCGTCAAAGATTGCATCCGTTGCATTCTTTCCGTGATCCCGTTCTGCCTCCATCGCGAAGTCGACCATCATGATTCCGTTCTTCTTCACAATACCGATCAGCAGGATGATGCCGATGATGGCGACGACGCTGAGGTCCTGCCTGAAAATGATGAGCGCAAGCAGCGCGCCCACCCCGGCTGACGGCAGGGTTGAAAGAATCGTGATGGGATGAATGAAGCTCTCGTACAGCACGCCGAGCACAATATAGACAGCCGCGAGGGCGGCAAGAATCAGCAATCCCTCATTGGCGAGCGAGCCCTCGAATGCTGCCGCCGTACCCTGGAATCCATACTGGACGCTGAGCGGCATGTTCAGGTCTTTCTGAACTTTTTCGATGGCGCTGATTGCGCCGCCCAGCGCCGCATTCGGAGCGAGATTGAAAGACACGGTTACGGAAGGAAACTGTCCCTGGTGATTGATCGAAAGCGCCTCGGGAGTCCTCACAACATGAGTGAACGCGCTGAGGGGCACAGCGTTTGCGGGCGCGGTCGCCGTCGCGGCGTTTGCTGTCGAAGCGGTCGCGCTCGCTCCGACACTCGACTTGATGGCATTCGTCGGGGCGCTGAGAACCGCGGATGACGGTGTGTATGCAACAGCCGCCGTCGTTGCATTCGAGCCGGCGGAAGAAGAACCTGAGGCCGCAAACGACGAAGATGCTCCCGGCCCGGATCCCCCTGCCGACGCGCTGGACTGGATGTAAAGATCCTGAAGCTTGTTCGGACTTTGTTGAGCGCTCGGAGTCGTTTCGAGGATCACGTGATACTGGTTCAACTGCGTGTACATGGTGCTAATCTGGCGCTGCCCGTAGGCGTCATAGAGCGTGCTGTCGATTGTGTTCGGCGCAATGCCTAGCCGCGATGCGGTTACGCGGTCGACGACCAGCGATACAGCCAAGCCCCCGGTTTGCTGGTCGGTGGCCACATCGGCAAGCTCAGGCAACTTCTTCATCTGGTCGACAAGCTTTTCAGTCCACAAGTTCAACTCGTTTTGGTCGGGATCCTCCAATGTGTATTGGTACTGCGTGCGGCTAACTCGGTCGTCTACGGTAATGTTCTGCACCGGTTCCATGTAAAGCTCGACGCCCGCAATCTGTTTCAAGTTTGATTGCAATCTGCGAATCACATCGGAGGCGCTCAGGTCGCGCTCATTCAGCGGCTTCAAGTTGATGGACATTCGTCCGCTGTTCAGCGTCGTATTGGTTCCATCCGCTCCGATGAAAGAGGAAAGGCTTTCGACGGCTGGGTCCTGGAGCACGATGTGAGCCAGCTGCTGCTGCTTTTGCGCCATCGCCGCAAAAGAAATGGTTTCCGGCGCTTGGGAAATGCCCTGGATTACGCCCGTGTCCTGGGTCGGGAAGAGCCCCTTGGGAATGACGATGTAGAGAAAGATCGTCAGCACCAGCGTGACTGCGGCAACCAGCAGCGTGATGGTTTGGTACCTGAGAACAAACTTCAACGTCCGCCCGTAAAATGCAATCGTTTTGTCGAAGACACGCTCAGAGGCCTTGAAGAAACGGCCCTGCTGTTCCGCGGGCGTGTGGCGCAGAATACGCGAGCACATCATGGGCGTGAGCGTGAGCGAGACAACGGCAGACAGGATGATTGTGACTGCCAGAGTCACCGCAAATTCGCGAAAGAGTCTGCCGACCACGTCGCCCATGAAGAGCAGCGGAATAAGTACCGCGATCAGTGAGACAGTAAGAGAAATAATAGTGAAGCCGATCTGTTCCGCGCCCTTCAAAGCCGCTTGCATGGGCGAATCGCCGGCCTCCAGATAGCGCGCGATGTTTTCAATCATCACGATCGCGTCATCCACCACAAATCCTGTAGAAATGGTGAGCGCCATCAGCGATAAGTTGTCAAGGCTATAGCCGAGCGCATACATGGCGCCGAACGTGCCCACCAGCGAAACAGGCACGGCAATGCTGGGGATGATGGTGGCATACAGATTGCGCAAAAAGAGAAAGATGACCATCACCACCAGCGCAACGGTCAGCATCAATTCAAATTCCACATCGGCGACGGAGGCGTTGATGGAAGTGGTGAGATCGGTAAGAGGCGTCACTTGAATTGAAGCCGGCAGATTGATCTCAAGCTGCGGCAGAATCGCCTTGATGGCCTTCACAACGCTGATGGTATTGGCGCCAGGCTGCCTTTGTATGTTGAGGATGACCGCAGGGGTCTCGTTCATCCATGCGGCCTGCCTGTTGTTCTCAATTCCGTTCACCACCTGCGCAACATCGCCCAGCATGATCGGCGCGCCGTTGCGATACGCCACCACAACTTTTTGATAATCGTCGCTCGTCACCAACTGATCGTTGGCGTTGATGGTGTAATCCTGATGGGGTCCGTCGAAGCTGCCTTTGGCTGCATTGACGCTGGTATCGACAAGCGCTGTGCGCAGATCTTCCAGGTTGAGTCCGTACGACGACAACGCCGTGGGATTGGCTTGGATGCGCACAGCGGGCTTTTGACCGCCGCTGATGCTTACGAGGCCCACTCCGGCTAACTGAGAAAGCTTGGGCGCCAGGCGAGTGTCGACCAAATCCTCAACCTGCGAGAGCGGAATAGTTTTGGAAGTGATGGCCAGCGTGAGCACGGGAGCATCCGCCGGATTGGTCTTGCTATAAACGGGCGGCGCGGGAAGGCTCGAGGGGAGAAAGCTCTGCGCTGCGTTGATCGATGACTGAACTTCTTCTTCAGCGATGTCGATGTTTAAGCTCAGCGCAAACTGCAGCACGATGACCGACGAGCCGCCGGAGCTGGTCGACGTCATCTGACTCAGGCCCTGCAGTTGCCCGAACTGGCGTTCGAGCGGAGCAGTAACCGTGGTTGCCATCACGTCCGGGCTCGCGCCTGGATAGAAGGTCAGCACCTGGATGGTTGGATAATCGACCTCAGGCAGCGCGGAGACAGGCAGCTGCGTATACGCCACGATGCCCACAAGCAGGATTGCGGCCATCAGCAGCGAAGTGGCAACGGGGCGCTGAATGAAAGGCCCGGATGGACTCACGGAGTGTTGCCCTCAACTGGATTTGCCGCGGCCGCCTGCTTCGATATGGTGACCTTGCTCCCCGCCTGCAACTTATCGAAGCTGCTGGTGGCCACAACTTCGCCCGGATTGATTCCCTCGACCGCGGTCTTGCCGCCGTCCGCAATGCCCGCAGCGATGTTGCGCACGCTCGCTGTA
The DNA here is from genome assembly GCA_964610185.1 of uncultured Occallatibacter sp. Taxonomy (GTDB): domain Bacteria; phylum Acidobacteriota; class Terriglobia; order Terriglobales; family Acidobacteriaceae; genus Telmatobacter. Next base: position 5,726 of record CAZSVJ010000076.1, read on the forward strand.
CCGTTGGCAACCACATAAACAAAAGCAACGGCCCCATTGTGTTGAATGGCCGCTGTGGGAATCAGCGTCGCGCCTTGCTGCGTGTTGACCAGCAGCCTTGTGTTCACAAACTGGTTCGGGAAGAGAGCGCCATCCTTGTTGTCAAACAGGGCGCGAAGCTTGACTGTCCCTGTCGTTGTGTCGATCTGGTTGTCGATGGTAAACAGCTTGCCCGTGGCTAGCTTCGTCGTCTGGGAGCGATCCATTGCCTCAACGGGCAGCGTACGCGCTTGCCGCATGCGCGCCTGCACTTGCGCCAGGCTGTCTTCCGCCATGGTGAAAATCACCGTAATAGGCTGCACCTGTGTGATAACCACCAACACTGTCGACCCATTGGCTTGAACCACGTTTCCAGGGTCCACCAGGCGAAGACCAACGCGGCCTGCGATCGGCGCGGTTATATGGCAATAACTGAGCTGAGTCTGGTCGTAATTCACGATGCCTTGGTCGTTCTTGACCGTGCCCTGGTCTTGTAACACAATCTTTTCCTGGTCATCCAGCAACTGTTTCTGGATTGCATTTTGCGCCCACGCTGTCCGATAGCGCTCCAGGTCCATCTGAGCTTGCGCTAGAACGTTGGTATCGCGCTCCAGCGTGCCCTGGGCCTCAAGTAACTGTGCCTCGTAAGGCCGGGGATCGATGTCGATCAACGCGTCTCCCTTTTTTACGAATTGCCCCTCGCGGTAATGTACGGCCGTCAGCACCCCGCTAGCCTGCGCGATGATAGAGGTGGTGTAAACCGGAGTTACCGTGCCGATGGCATCGAGATACACGCCGATGTTACCCTTTTTGGCAGTGGCAACCGTCGCGGTTACTGTAGCCTTCGCGGCGCCCTGAGCGCGCTTTGCAGTCGCCGCTTTCGTGTCGCTGTTATGCTTGACCACGAAGACGATCACCGCCGCAAGAAGAAGCAAGAGCAGAACTGTCCATAGAAATCCGCGCGTGCGATACCAAGGGGCCGGCGCCGGCAACTGTTGATCGGAGCCAATTTGTTGATCGTACAATTTGTCTTCAATTCCGGACATGCGGGACTCCGAACACTAGCACATTCTACAATGCGACCTTCGCTGGTTCCTTTAACTCGGGAGTAACGTTACAGTTTGTTTGCGCATTTCTGAAGCACCTAGGGGCTTGTGGGGCGAGGCGCTTGAATTCAAGCTGCTTTTGGGCCTCCATAAACCTGAGCGGCAATTGGATAGAACGGCCACTAAATGGACTGACGTATTCGATGCGCGAAAAGACGACTACGGCCAAACCGATGAGCAGCCGGAACCGGGCAGATGCTGAGTGGTTGATTCTTTGTGCCGCACCGGCTCAAAACTTCTACACGCAAAACCTAGAGCCTGTTTCATAAGCGGCTCGGTGAGTCGAGAAGCATTCCCTCAGGGGTGAAGCCCGAGATTCTCTTGCCCCGTACCGGCATCCGCCGCGGCGGAAAGCCATGCCCTTTCAAAGCCAGGTTATGAAACAGCCTCTAGGCTAATCTATGTTTTAAGAAAAAGTTATACAAATCTCGCCATAAGAAATGGGCCGGTGCGATGACGGTCGAAGTTCTGGTCGCTGAATCGCTAAATCGGCTTCACTGGCAACTCGCTTCCAATCGCAATAACAAAATAATTGGCGTTTGTGTCGCCCACGTTTTTGAGGCCGTGCATGACGTTCGACGCGGCAAAACATACGCCGCCGGGGCCCACCCGTTGCAGAGTTCCATCGTTGTCGAACTCGACAGTTCCCTCCCGAATCAGCATAAGCTCAGAATGCCGGTGCTTATGCGGAGGATGCGGCATGTGCCCTGGCAACAGCGCAGTCTCATGCGCCTCGACGGCCTCGCCAGTCGGCAGAACGCCATTCAGCACCGCCCGCGACTCTCCATTCGGACCCTTCTTCACAGGGAGTTGCTCGAATGGATATGCCCGCTGCACCGACAGTACCGTCTCTGCCGGAGCGGCCGTCATTGCAGAGCCAGCCTGGCCTTCAGCAGGCCGCGCGGCAGCCAACGCCGCAAGAGAGGAGAGTGCAACACAAAGATCGCGCCGATTCATGTTCATCATGGCGAGAATTCTACTCCGCCGCCGCGGTTCCTGGCATCATCATCTTGTCGTCTACTGTCATCAATGCAAAAATGCGGCTTACGAATTGCGAGGGCCTTTCATCGCCGGCTGCTGCTCGCGATCTCCCTCCAGGATGACACCGTCAATGGTGACTGGAGTCTGTTTCGATTTCCGGTAGACGTTTGCAACCGCCATCGTCCAGAACGGAACCAGATCCACTCCCGGCACCAGCTTGCCAAGAAACGATGGCAGGAATTCCCAGTGCCAGCCCATCAGATAAACCAGCACGGCTCCAATACCGAAATCGAGAATGTCATCTGCTGGCGATTCGGCGCCCTCGACGAAAAGAGGAAAGACAGCGAGTTGGAGCACATCCGCGACGACCGCCAGCGCCATTGCGGTCCGGATGCGCGAACGGGGCGGGATTGTGATGGTGTCGTGAGTCATTTCGACCTGCTGCTGTCAGATGCGTGCCTGATTCCGCTATTCTACGTCTGAGGCGCGCCATTTAATATATGTCATCGAGACGCAATCCCCTGGTCGACTAACCTGCCACAAGGAGCAAGGTGATTTTTCCCACGCTTAGTTATACCGATGCAGACGGGCAGCACGACGTTCTGCTCGATCGTCAGACCACGACGATTGGCCGTTTGCCCGATCAGGATGTGGTCTTGCGCGATCAGAGCGTCTCACGCCAGCACGCGACAATCGTACGCGATAACAATTCCTATTCGATCATTGACCGGAACAGCAGTCATGGCACATTCCTCAACGGCATTCGGGTGCAGCGGGCGCCCCTCAATCCAGGGGATGTGCTGCAACTGGGATCGCTTGAGGGACCCCAACTCCAGTTCCATTTCCCCGTTGTGAGCCATGGAGAGTCCACGGAGCCGCAGACTACAATTTCAAGCCTGCGCTTTTCAGTGAACGACTTTCCGCTTATCGACGAGAAGCAACCAGCGGCGGCTCGCGAGATGGAGCAGTTGAATTGGCTGCTCAGCGCTGCGCGCCAACTCAACGCCGGGGGAGCCATTGAGGAGATCCTGACCACTCTGTTGCAACTGACGCTGCAGCTTACCGGTGTTGAGCGCGGCTTTGTCTTTCTGCGCGAAGGCGGGGAGATGAAGCTTGCGCGCGGACTGAATGCGGAAGGCAAGATCGTCGAACAGGACTCAACCATCTCGCGCCGGGCGATTCAGAGGGCCATCGAGAGCGACGCAAAGTTTTCCATCAGCGACACCCTGGCCGATGACAAGGCATCGGCTTGGGCAAGCGTAATGATCAACAAGATTCGCAGCATCTATTGCATTCCGCTGCGCAAACGGGATGAGAAAGGTCACTCCACCGAACTGCTCGGGCTGCTCTATCTCGATAGTCAACTGGGCGCGGGAAACCTGAGCGAGGTGGATCAACAGTTGCTCGACACCATCGCCACTGAAGCCGCGGCCCTGCTACAGAATGCATTGCTCGCTGAAGCGGAGTACAAGTCGCGCCGGGCGCGCGAAGAGCTCGAAGTCGCCGCGAAGATTCACAGCGGCCTGATGTCGATCAAAATGCCTGTGATTCCATATGCCGAGCTGAAGGCGAGGAGCATTCCCTGCTACGAAATCGGCGGCGATTTCTTCGATGCAGTCGCGCTCGACGACTGTGTCTGCGTGGCCATTGCGGATGTTTCCGGCAAAGGCATTCCAGCCGCTATTGTTGCCGCAACCATGCAGGGCATCATCCACGCGCAGTTGCTATCCGGGCAAAGCCTGCCCGATATCGCGGCGCTGTTGAATCAGTTTCTTTTTACGCGCAACGTGGACAAATACGCCACCATGGTGCTGCTCAAGCTCTTCCCCGACGGGAGCGTTGAATACATGAATTGCGGCCACATTCAGCCGCTTCTTATTCAGAGCTCGGGAACGAAGTGGCTTGCGGAGAGCAACCTGATTGTCGGGCTCATTCCCGGCGCGACTTATTCCTCGGCGCGGTGCACGCTACAGCCCGGAGAACGGATTCTGCTGGCAACGGACGGATTGGTTGAAGCGGAAAACAGCGCCGGCGATCCGTTTGGCGACGCCAGATTGCGCGATATTGCGCTCCGCCAGGATCTGAATCAGATCCTCGAAACGGTGTCGAAGTTCCAGGCCAACAATGAAGCACAAGACGACTGCACAATGGTAGAGGTCCGGTACAACGGCTGACCCGCATCTTCTATTGGCGACGGGAATTGATGACAGCTCTCCTTGATATTCGAGACTTGCGGATTCGCTTCGGAACGACGGAAGCGGTGCGCGGCATCAGCCTTCAACTTGACGAGGGCGAGGTGTTGGGGCTGGTCGGAGAATCGGGGTCGGGCAAGAGTGTCACAGCTCTTGCCATTCTTGGTTTGCTGGGAGCGGCCGCGCAGGTAACGGGTCAGATTCTGTGGAAGGACGCCGATCTGCTTCGGTTGCCGGAAAATGCTCTGCGGCAGCTGCGCGGCAAGGAGATCGCCATGATCTTCCAGGAGCCGATGACAGCGCTGAATCCTGCCATGCGCATTGGCGACCAAGTGGCAGAAGGTGCTCGCGCACATTCTCCTTCCTGGACAGATCGCGATGCCAAGAGGAAGGCCATCGCCGCGCTGGAGGCGGTCGCGATTCCAGACGCCGCCCGCCGATACAACGACTATCCGCATCAGTTTTCAGGCGGGCAGCGGCAACGCATCCTCATCGCGATGGCGCTCATCAACCGGCCGCGACTGCTGATTGCCGACGAGCCAACCACCGCTCTGGATGTGACCGTGCAGGCACAGGTTCTGGAGCTGCTCAAGGAATTGCAACGCCAGTACGGGCTGGCTATGTTGTTCATTTCGCACGATCTTGCCGTGGTGGGCCAAGTGGCCAGCCGCATGGCCGTTATGCGCGCCGGCGAAATCGTGGAGACGGGCCCCGCCGCCCGCCTGCTCACCGCGCCCCAAAATTCCTATACCCGGAGCCTGCTCGCCGCCGTTCCCACTTTGCGTTCGGATCGCAACCAACCCCTCGCGAAAGTGGGATAGACCCTGCCGAATATCGAGCTATACTGCCCCCATGCGGAGTCAGTTTGTACCGATTTTCGTTCGCGAGATTGATGGGGCTGACGCCACCCCAAACCGGATTTCGCTCGGCGGCCGGCGGGCTGAAATCGTGATACTACCGACGAGGAAAAAGAGGACAAGACTCGGACGGCTTGTGGTGTTGCTCTGTGCCATCGCACTCGCTCTGAGTCTGAGCGGATGCTCCGTTCAAGCCATTGTGCGAGCAGTCACTGCGGACACACCGGAACCCGCGAAGCACGATCCGTTGCCAGAGAAGCCAAAGCTAGCCTCGCACCCCAAGAAGGCCGAACCCAAGCCGCCGCCAAGCCGCGAGGAACTCGTCGAGTATATTCGCGGTAAACTGCTTTCGCTCAGCCCGAGCGACGGAGTCGACGACAATCTTGAGGTCGCGTACAACCCGGACATCTCGACCTTGACAATCACTCAGCCAGACGGCCGTTGCGATATCTATCTCAATGCGATCGACAATAATAGCGCAGTCTGGGAGATCGTCGATCCAAGCGAAACCAACCGTCCGCGCGCCGAGGTTTTGCGCCTCACCATCAATTCTATAACCGGGAAAAAGGCGCGGGCCTGCTACGACAGCCAAAATCAGATCGATACAAGCTTGGCCTCAAATCGCGCGCGGCTGTTCTTCTCGCTTTCCAAAGCAAAAGCAACTCCCGACTTCACGTACAAGATGGATAAAGCGATCAAAGAACTGGTCGTTGCGTCCGGCGGCGCACCGGAGAAGCAAGTTCTGTAGAGCCGCAAGCTCGATCCGCAAGGGCGCGGCTTTTTCGAGAGGACAGGCGGTTGACTTGCCGCGCCTGGGGATTGGCACTATGTTATTTAATTTCTATGGCTTACCGGATGCTGAAAAGCGTATCTTATTCGGTTTCTATCATTTACCTGAAAACAGGGGGGAGGGGGCGTCAAAGCGGGGGTGGTATGGACCGGGGACATACCTGACAGATTGAACCGAGGACATACTTTACCCAGCAACGCGGGCCACTGGAGGCAGCTCCTTCGCTCGTCTGCTCAATTGCATTGTGCCTTAGCGGAGTGTAATTCTACGCAAAGCGCGTGTGTCACTTGCAAACGCGGCCGCAGTACGGCAATAGCTCGACGTACCTGGGAAGAGAGTCGCGGTGATCGGCCATTGGGCCCGAGCGTATACTAAGCAAGACCGAAGGAGGCGAGCGGAAATATGCCTGCAACGATAGACATCGCGAAAGCGCAAGCATCCCTACAGCAAAATAGCGAGGCTTTCAGGGTCTTTCAATTCATCCTGAGCAAGTCCGCGGCTCCCGGTTGGGCGATCGTGAAGGCGCTGGGACAAAGTGCTGAGGACACCGAGGAATCTTTGAACAAACTCCGGAGTCTCGGGCTCATCGAAAGCGATGGCGCCGGATTGGACGGTTTCTATCACTCGACATCTCTCGGCTATGCTTTGCGGGAAGTGCTTTAGATATGGAACTTTGGCGTTGGTTCTCTCCCCCTTTGAAGCCTCTCCAAAAGTGAAAAGGATTGACCTTGCTCCTTTCCCATGCTCTCCTTTCGCCAGCGAGGAGGAAATGATCGATGGCGTTCCCGAGGGAGTTTGTTTGCCTGCCCGCTCTGGTACTGGCGTTCCTGGTCATCGATCTGCTGCTCGATGTCGGTTCGCTCTTGGCGCTTCTCAGTAATTATTTCTTCTGGCTTTATTGGCTGGTTTATTCGGTGGCCGCTGAGACGGCATTGTACTTCCTCCAAAACCTGACTCACCCTGACATCGCCAGTTCGCCCAAGCCCCTTCAACTTCTGATTGCAGTCTTCGGCACAGCAACGGTGCTGCAAAGCCTCACGTTTAAAGTTGGCGGCAAGCGAGTGCTCGATCTTTCCCGCTATCTCGATGACTATCGCGGAAAGGTTCTCTCTTCATCCGCAAGTCTGGTGACCAAATTCGAGCGAAGGAAAGTATTAAAGCAGTGCCAACTGATTCTCAAAAAGGCGGAATACGTGGAAGGTGACCGGGAGAGCGAGGCTCGCATGAAGGCGATCTATGCGCAAGTGATGCTTTTCGGTGCCCGGAAACCCGAAACCGTTCAGAAGGAAATCGCCACGATTCAGCAGGATTGCACGCTGACTGGGGCATCGTTCGGGAATGAAGTTGCGCGACGCGTGGCACAAACCGATCAAGAGTGGGTACGAAATTTTCTTGCAAACTGAACTCGAAAAGGCGCAACGCCCGCCCCTCGGCGGACCGAGAGGCGGGCGTCTGCGATGAGGCTACTCAGCTGCTACAGATTCTTCCGCGACGGGCTCGGCGGCTGGAGCTTCCGCAACGTCTTCCGTGGTGGCTTCGGCCAGAACCGTGACCTTCACGTGGCCTGTGACTTCGCGGTGCAGCTTGATGGCCACGGAGAAATCGCCGAGGCTCTTGAGCGGCTCGTCCAACTGAATCTTGCGGCGATCGACCGGGAAGCCTTTGGATTCAAGCGCGGCGGCTATATCCGACGAGGTGACGGAGCCAAACAGATGGCCGGCCTCGCCCGACTTGCGGGTAAAGCTGAGCACGATGGGCTCGAGCTTGGTGACCAACTCCTCGGCCAAAGCCTTCTCCGAGGCGGAGCGGCGGGCAGCGGCGTTCTTCATCTGGTCAATGACGGCCTTGTTGGCCGCGGTTGCCTGCATCGC
>CAZSVJ010000077.1:0-13464 GCA_964610185.1 uncultured Occallatibacter sp.
ATCTTGCCGTCGCGCTCGATGATCTGCGCCTTGATCTCGCCCACCTTTTCGTTGAGCAGCACTTCGTGGGGCAGCTTGCCGTCGAGAATCTGCTTGCGGATCTCGGGCACGCACTTGGGACACAGCGAATCTGTTGTCCGCGGCCAACCCAATGGCGGCTTCTCCTTTTGCCAGGACTTCTGGAGGGGTTTATCGCTCCACTTCGGCGTGAACGAGTCATTGGGGCTGATGCGGTTGAAACGCTCAAAAACCACCCACGCGCCCTTGGCTGCGTAAACGGCTGCTTTCTCGGCATACTTGACTGCTTTAGCCATGTGTTGCGCTCTCCTGAAGAATTTGAATTTGTCGCCGGCGGCATTTACCTGCCTGGCATTGCCCCTCAAGTTCGCGGACGAAATCCGCAACCTGAGAATGCATTACCAGCGTAACCGGAGGGGGCGGTCAACCCAAACCCAGAACAGCGAACGGCAGAATCCGCCACTGAATGGTAACCGGCACACGGCGAATGGGTTCCCTCCCGTAGGCCGGGATCGTCGGAACCGGCAGCAAACCTGCCCGGCCGTCGCTCACGGGGGTCTATCCTTGAATTCCCTGCGATCTGCCTGGTTCACACGCCTCGGGGTCGATTTCGTTCCATCGCGCTGCGGTGCCGGCTACAGTTGAAGATAGCGACTTAAACCACCGGCTGTTGAAGTTCTTCACTCATGCGATCCAATGGTCGAGTTCCGTTGAGGGGCGTCTTCAGCAATTCCGGCGTGTACATGCACCAGGTATTCCGGCCGTGCCTCTTTGCCTCATACAGCGCAAGGTCGCCGGACTTGTACAGGCTCTCCGGCGTGTCCCCATCTTCAGGGAACAGCGCAACGCCGACGCTCACGCTCGCCAGGATGCTTCCGTTTTGGAAAGAGACCGGCTCGGAGAAGCTCTCAACAATGCGGTCGCATATGCGCTTAAGGCTGTCGTCGTCGCCCCTTCCGGCCAGCAAGATGGCGAATTCGTCTCCGCCCAGCCGCGCCACTTTGTCGGTGGAGCGGACAGCCAACCCGAGCCGCTGCGCGGTCACGACAAGAAACTTGTCACCCGCGTCGTGACCGAATGTGTCGTTGATCGTCTTGAACCTGTCCACATCCACAAGCAGCAAGCCGAATTCGTAGCCGTAGCCCTCGTTGCACATCTTGCCGAATTCTTCTGAAAACCGGCGGCGATTCGGCAATGAGGTCAGTGTGTCGAAGTGGGCGAGTTGTTCAAGTTCGATTTGGCTCTTGCGCAACGCAATTGTCCGTTCATCGACAATCCTGCTCAACGAATCGGCGCGTGCCCGAATGAGACGCGTGCTTACCCGGTTTGCAACAAATGCAATGAGGATGGCGAACAGAAGAACGGCGAGGTAGAACAATCTCGTCTGGTAAAAGTGAGGCTTCAGGACGATGTTCACTTGAGCGCCCAGATTGTTCCACAAGCCATCGTCGTTCGACGCCAGGACCTGAAAACGATATTTTCCCGGCGGAAGGTTCGTGTAGTACGCCACGCGGCGGGAACCCGGATCCACCCAATCGCCGTCGTATCCCTCCAGCCGGTACTTGAACCGCACCCGCTCCGGAATCCGGAAACTGAGCGCGGAGTATTGAATTTCGATGTTCTTTGTGCCGGGCGAAAGAATAACATCGCTGCCGAGCGGCTTCGCCACTCGGTCTGCGACGACGGATTCGACAATGACCGGTGGGGCGAGGCTATTGTGCAACAAATGCCGCGGATCGACCGCCACGATGCCCTTTTTGGTCGTAAACCACAGCCTGCCATCCGGGGTGCGGGCTCCGGCGGGCTGCGAGGTCACGTCGGATGACTCGGTCGTCTTCATTCCATCGGCAAGAGAGTATTTTCTTGATGCAACGGACGTTATTCGGCCATCGGCAAAATCCGCAAGCTCCTTTTGGCTCACCGAGTAGATGCCGTCCTCGGTGCTGATCCAGAGATTGCCGTCATCGCCGGCAAGAACATGCGACACAAAGCCATCGAAAAGCCCGTTCGCCTTTGTGTACCGGGTTACGCGGCCGTCGGCGATGCGGTACTGAACCAGTCCTGGAGTGCGCCCGCCCAGCCAGAGGCTGCCGTGCGAATCGTCGAAGATAGACGTGACATCGAACTTGACGTTCGGTTGCCAGCTTCCCCCCTCGTTTCCAGCCGGAGGAATCTTGACGAGCCCGTTGCTTGTGCCAAACCAAAGCGTTCCATCCGCACCGCGACAAATGGTGAACGTATAGGTGCCGGCTTTTGTGATGGGCGTTGTCTTGCCCCGAACGGTAAACGGAAGAGTCTTCCCATCCCTGAATCGAAAGACGCGCGACTCCGAGTTGGTGACGATAAGGCTCTCGTCGTCTTCTGAAATCGCGGAGATGAAACCCTGAGAAAAGCGGCCGTCACCGGGGTAAACGGTCAGGTTCCCATCCTTGATGCGGCTCAGGCCCTTGAGCGTGCCGATCCACAGGCTCCCGTCCCTGCTTTCAAACATTGCCTGGCCTGACAGGGAGGGCAGGCGAGAATTCTGTTTGAAGCCGGTAACTGTGTTGCCGGCGATGCGGGTGAGTCCGCCGCTATCGGTAAAGACCGTAAGGCTGCCGTCGCGCATGGCAATCGCGGACTTGGCCAGATTCGTCGGAAGGCCTTCCCTGGCGGTGAAAGTAGTTAGGGACGTGTCGCGCAGCCGATCCAACCCCGAGGCTGTGCCGATCCAAAGGCTGCCTTCGCGGTCCTCCAACAAGCTCAAAACCAAATTGTCGGTCAGGCCCGCGATGGTATCGAACGTCGAGGTACGCTTGTCTGTTTGACGAACGAGTCCTGAAGTCTGTGTTCCCACCCAGATATTTCCCTGGCTATCCTGAAGAACGGCAGTAGCGAGCGCGGGAACGGCGGATTGCATATCGAGGCGGATGGCCGACCCATTGCCGTCCAGCCGGAATAGCCCCCCGGCCGCTCCGGCCCAGAGCCTCTGCTGGCGGTCTTCAATCAAAGAGGTAACTGTCGAGCTTTGCGCCACGGTATCGAATGGCCCGGAGAGCTTGCCGTCCTTGTACGCAAACAGGGCATTTGATGCCGCAATCCAGATGGCGCCATGATGGTCCTCAACAAAGGAGAAGATCCACCCGGTCTTGTTACGAAGCATGGTTGCTTCGCCGTTCTTTCCCAGCCGGTAGATAAAGTCGTCGGAGCCTATGAAAACGACATGCTCCCTGCTTTCGAACAGGACGCGAATGGCACCCCCAGGCAACGGCGCGCGGGGCAGGTAATCGGTGAATTGCCGGTCCTTGTAGATCACCGTCCGCGTGGCGGTCCGAATCAGCAGATCGCCATCCGCCGACATGCACATGACCTTGACGGGCTCGCTGCCAATCTCGGCATCCATCTGAACAAAACGCACGCCATCGAAACGAGCCAGTCCAGACCCGGTCCTGATCCACAAGTACCCGTCTTTGGTTTGGAGGATCTGGTAAACGGCCTCGCCCGGCAGTCCGCGCTGCGAAGTCCAACTGTCGTGGCCATATTGGCCGATCTGCTTTTGAGGATCGAGCCCCCACATCCAACCGGTTGAAGCTAGAGCTACCCAAGCCGCGAAAATTGCGCCGCGAAGAAATCGGCAAATATCTGGAGGTCTTGCACGCCGGCCGCCGACCGGTCCCCTGGCAACTCGATGACACGCAGCCAAAACAGTGCGGCCCGCCATTAGCGAGGGTTCGGCTATCCCCGCGGTGGGCAGAGATCCGGCATGGGCCCGAACCGTGTATCCATTCACAGCGCTCATGTAGGTTGCCTCAACTTGGACCCTCAAAGGTCTATATCGGCAGATCGGCGATCCTCCTTATTCGATGGAAGGAACACCGCATTCTTCCCGCCTGGAGGTCGAACAGAATGCCAAACATAGAACGACGGGACCCTTTCGGAACTGCCGCTCTACGATTGCGGTGCCCTGCTGAGACCTGGAAACCGCGGAGGCAGACCAACACTCTTTCCGCAGGCCGCGAGCATGTGAAATCCCGTATTGACCCTTGCGGCACTCCTGGGGCTTTCCCGCCTTGACGCGCCGCTTGCCGCCCCACAGACTTGAAGTGGGGTGAATTGCCAAAAAGTTTTCACCCGGAGGCTGATCCCCATGAGCACTTATCCCCCTTACGGTTCCGGCCCCGGCGGCTTGGGCCAGCGCATTGAAGAGGCAATCGAGCTGATCGAAATGGAACTGCGCCACGCGGCTGCTTATGTGAACGACGCTGTGATCCCGCAGGTGCGCACCGAATCCATCTCGGCGCTGCGCACGGTGGCCGACTCGCTACGCAAATTTGCCGACAAGCTCGATCAGCGCGGCCCGCAGCCGCCAAGGCCGCAAGGGCCACCGAATTCTTGATGGCTGAGATTGCCTTCCCTCAGGGGCTAAAGCCCGCGGCCGCTTTTGCCTGGATGGCGGCACGACTGAAGTCGTGCCCTTTCAAAGCCGTGGACTCCCGCAGTCTTGCCTGTGCGGGGTTGGCGCTGGCGGTTGTGTTCGTCTCCGGCTGCCATCATCGCACCAATACTGCGCAGTTGCCCGCGCAGCAGGTCGCGCCCAGGGCCGCGCCGCCTGAAGCCTATCCTCCCGCGCCGCGGACGCCGCCGCCCGCTCGTATTCCGATTACGCCGATGCCCGCCGGCGGGGTCAGCGACGAAGACTTGGACTTTATCAATACGCACCGGCCCATCCTGACCGAGGTCGGGCTGGCCACGTGGTACACCGCGCCCTACAAAGGCAGAAAGGCCGCTAACGGGCAGATCTTCGACGACAATAATCTGACTGCCGCGCATCGCACCCTGCCCATGGGTTCGCTGGTGGTGGTGCGTAACCTCAAGACTGGCCAGTCGAGCGCGATGCGCATTGCCGATCGCGGACCCTTCGTCGAGGGAAGAATCATCGATCTCACTATTGCCTCCGCCAAGGCCACCGGCGTCTACCGCGCCGGCCTCGCGCAGGTGCGCGTGGATGTGTACCAGGCTCCAAAGCCAATTGAGACCGGCGGGCGCTGGTGCGTGCAGATCGGCGCATTCAAGAGCGAAGATGCGGCGTTGCGTCTCAGGCAACGGCTTCTGCGCAGCTATCCCGGCTCCAACGTGATTGAATTCTCCGGCGAAGACAGCTTCTGGGTGCGCATCCGGCCGGAGAACGATGACCGTGAGCAGGCCGAGTTTATTGCCAGGCATCTACAGCCCGCTGAGGGCTCTGCGTTTCTTACGCGGCTGGATTGAGCTGGCTTAACCGGTGTTGCGTCGCAGCAAGCGCCCTACTGCGGCGGCGGATAAAAGGGCAGCTTCTCATTTTTCTGGTTGGCGCGGCGGATGGTGATGTCGTCGAATAGCAAGGCGGGCCCGAGGACGGTTGCCGGAACGTCGCCAAAGTAGTTGGCGACAAACAAGTCCTTGCCCGCTGCCTCCACGTCGGAACGCAGCGCGCGCTGGTCGAGATCGTCCATGGTGGCGCCGCGCACCAGTTCGCGCTTGCCGTCGAGGCCGACGCGGTAGAGCAGGCGCGGGGTCAGTTCTGGGCCGAGCGTCTCAACAAAGTACGCGCTGTTCAGGCCGCGTTCCTTGGCCAGGTCGAGCAGTTTCCGGTTCAGCGCATCGTCGGTCAAACCATCCTTTGCCGAAATCTGTAGCACTCCGATCGAAGGCCTTGGCGCTCCGGTGACTCCGCCGCGGCCGTGGCCATTCGATTGCGGAAAGTCGCGTACCGGCTCGCGACCAATCAAGTAATTCTCCAGCTTGCCCGCAGTCACCAGCTTGACGGCTTGCGCCGGTACGCCCTCGTCGTCCACGGCATATGCGCCGACAAGACCCTTGTCCGCATAACTCTTCAAGAGCGGGTCGTCGATCACGTCGAAAAAATCGGGCAGCACGCGCGCATGAAAGCTCGACGCGAATGGTCCATTGGTGCGTGCCTCTGTGCCGAGCGCTGGGCGTGTTGCCGTCACTCCACCTGCCACCAGCGCGCGCAGCGTGTCGGTTCCCGCGTCGGAGCTGAGCAACACCGGGCCGTGATACTCCTCTTCGACTACTGGAGCCTTGCGCAGATCGGCAAGCGAGGCGATCAAGCCCACCGCATGTTTCGCGAACGCCTCCTGAGAATCGAGATCCTTGAGGCTGACGCCGACCGACGAATACGAGCGGTCGAGACGCATTCCATCGCCTGCCTGCGTGCCCACGCCAATCGCCTCTTGATACTCCTCGGCGGACTTGCGCAGGATGGTTCCTTCGCTGTTGACCAAATAAGTGGTCGTAACGCGGCCATGAAACTCCGCCGAGGAGTATTGCACATCGTGTTCTGTCGCTTGAACGGACGAATCGGTCCTGAACAGTCCACTGGCTCGCGACACGCGTTCGATCCAGGCGGCTTCATCGAGCTTCAACGTCAGCGGCTCAGCCAGCGAAATCACCGGCGTCTCCTTGCTGAAGTCGTCCTGTTGCGGAGGCGTCTGCACCTGCTTTAGCGCCGCCTGCTTTTGCGCATAGGTTGCGAGCGCGCTTTTGTATGCCTGGTCCGTTCCCGCCCACAGCGCCGACCGCACCGCGATCGGATCGTTGTCGAGAGCCGTCAACTCGATTGCGCCGTCACCGCGTCCGCCTGAGCTGTCGGTCTTATAGTCGCCCACGCGCACCGTGATGCGTGCCACGCGCTGGTGGGTATGCGCGGACCCCTCGCTCGCTCCAAATTCAGCCTTGGTCGCGAAGTCATCGACTTCCTCAATCTTGTATTGGATGAAGAACGGCTTCTCGAAGTCCTTCAACTGCAACTGGCTCATGTTGCGGTCAAGCTCTTCGAGCATCGCCTTGAGCAACGGATCTTTTTCGGCATCGGCGCGGGTTTGTTGCGGTGCGGCCGAGGCAGGTGCGCAGAGAAAAGCGGCAAGGAGCGCAGTTTCGGCAATCAATGCAATGAAACGAATCGATTTCATTGCGCCTCCGCTTTCTGGGGATCGATGCTGCCCGCTTGCCCCTCGTTACTTACCCCTGATCTCTGATCTTTGACCCCTGCATTTTCCGCTCCCGGTATCGGCAGTATCGGCGGCCTCGCCGTGCCCTGCGGCTGGCGCTGCGTTTCCATTTCGCTCAGCAGCATGGCCGGAGCCACAGCGCTCACCGGAACCGTGCCCGACTCCGCGCCGCACTCCCCGTTGAAGACTTCGCTCTTGTCGCCCGTTGCGACGATGCGCTTCATCGCGGCCAGTGGCGTGCCCACAATGCTCACGCCCCGCACCAGTTCGTCGGGACGCCCGTCCACATATACGCGGTAAACAACCAATGGAATCACCTGAAACGCCTGCGGGGAGCTGCGCGTCGTGACTGCAAACCCCGACGAGATGTCTTCGAAGTAAAGCCCATACGGCTTGCCCTGCTTTTTCGCCTCGTCGATCAACTGCTTTCGCAGCTCGCTCTCCGGCTCGGTCTTGGTCGAGGTCACAATCAGGTTGCCCTGGCGACCGGTCGGCACTCGTCCGGTCTGCGCGCGGCCGTGGCCATTCGAAGCCCCAAAACTGGCGATGGGCAGGCGCGACATCAGAAACGTCTTCAACACCCCATCGTCGATCAGGTCCACACGCCGAGCCTTCTGCCCCTCATCGTCGAATTCGTAACTGCCGCTCAGCCAGGTATTGCCAAAGGTGGTTACGGTCGGGTCGTCGGCCACGGAAAGAAACGTGGGCAAGACTTCCTTGCCGATGTCCTTGGTAAACGTCTGCCCTTCTTCGTCGCCGCGCTGGCGCTGGCCCTCAAGCCGATGGCCCAGCACCTCGTGGAAGAAGACAGCGGCCGCGCGCCCGGAAAGAATCGCCGGTCCGTCAAAAGGCTCGGTCACCGGAGCCTTACGCAAAGCCTCAAGGCTCTTGCCCAGCTCGTGCATCGCCGCTTCAAGCGCGGGCTGCGCGGGTAGGCCTTCCACGGTTTCGGCCTCAAACGTTTGCGCGCGGAACATGTCCATGCCATCGTCGGCGCGCGTCACCGCAAACACCACCAGGCGCGCGGCCAGGTGCGGCGCAACAATCCGCGAACCCTCGGACGATGCAAAGTAGTCGGTCTCGTTCTGCACCGTGAGCATCACTACATTCTGGTAAACATCCGGATACTCGCGAAAGATCTTTGACAGCGCGCGCACACGCTGCTCCCACGCGGCCTTATCCACCACAATCGGCGGGGCCGTTTTGCCGATGGCTACCTGCGGCGACTCCTGGCTGAAGTCCGGCGAAGTGTCTTCTTCCTTCGCGCGCACCTGCGCCTCGGTTTTCACGCGCAGATAGTTGTCCAAGGCATTGCCGTAGCCGGTATTCGTCGCTAGCCACAAGCTGCGCGCTAGCGCCTCGCGGTCGTCGGTGAGAGGAAGCTGCAGGCTGTTGACCGCGGAGCCGCGATGCGTTCCGTGCGTGTTGTCGAGCTTGGGATCGCCCAGCCGCACCTGCACGTCTGCCATGCGCACGCGGCCGGTCGAGCTGTCGACGAGCGATCCAAACTGCGCTCGAATCCCCACGAAGCTTGCATCGCTAACCGAGTAGCTCAGGAAGTATGGCGGCAACTGTTTGTCGGCTTCCTGACTGGTTACGCCCTGCTTTGGCTTCGCCGCATCTGGCTTTCCAAGCGAAGTGAACGCGCGATTGAGCTCAGCGGTCATCGCGTCAAGCAGAACGGGCGAAGCCGGCTGCTTTTGCGCGCGAGCCGCAGGGAGCGCAAACAGAATGAATGCGAAAAAGACCGCGCCGAGGCTGGCCTTCAAGGAAGCCCTCATTACGAAGGCCGAAGAATTGTGGGGCGTTGGGCCGAAAATCAAGGGGTTGCGCATATCTATACTTCGATTGTCGCAGAGTAGGCTACTGTCAAGGGAATATCTCATGAAAATTGCCTGCTGCGCGCTGCTCGCCGGTTTCCTGTTTCTGCAATTTCCGGGGCGGCTTGCCGCTGTCGCCCCTCGCACCGGCCCAGGTCCACGGGTTGCGCCGCGAATCGTGATTTCCGCCTCATCTCAGGTCTCGTCCGCCGCCACAACCGCGCCGCAGCCCCAGGCTTACACCTTGCCGCCCGACAAGCTCGCCAAGGCCATCGCGCTCGGCCGTATCCGCAACATTCTTGAGCTGGTTGACGCGCTCTGGGGCCTCGCCGCTCTGTGGCTGCTGCTGGCTACTCGCGCCGCCGCCGGTCTGGAGGCCTGGGTTCATCGCGTCTGCCGTCCGCGCTGGCTCCAGGGACTGCTCTTCTTCGCCGCATTCCTGGTCATCACCTCTCTGGCCGAATTGCCACTCGAAACTTACGGCCACCACATCAGCCGCAGCTACGGCATTAGCGTCTCGGGCTGGGGCAGTTGGCTCGGCGACCTGGCCAAAGGCCTCGGTCTTTCGCTGCTCTTTGGCTCTCCGATTCTGCTGTTTTTCAATTGGATCGTCCGCCGCTGGCCGCGCCGCTACTGGCTCGCCGCCTGGCTGGTCACTCTGCCGCTCCTCGTGCTCTCAGCATTCGCCGAGCCTCTGTTCGAGCCGATCTTCAATCATTACGAACCGTTAGCCGAGAATCATCCCGCCTTGGTTACCGAGCTTGAAAAGATGGTGGCTCGCACTGGAACGAACATTCCGCCCGATCGTATGTTTCTGATGAAGGCCAGCGTCAAGAGCAACGGCCTCAACGCCTATGTCAGCGGCCTCGGCGCTACCAAGCGCATCGTCATATGGGACACGATGGCCGACCGCCTTCCCGGCGACGAAATCCTCTTTCTCTGCGGCCACGAAACCGGCCATTATGTTTTGCGCCACATTCCCAAGGGCCTCGTCCTCACCGCCATCGTGCTGTTCTTCGTGTACTGGGCATGCGCCGGCATCGCGGCTTGGCTCGCCCGGCATTTTGCTGGGCGTTGGCTATTGACCGGCCAAGATGATCTTCAACAGGCATGGATGAGACGTAACGGGACGGTAGGCCAGGAATTTATCCCTGGCATAAAATCGCCTGAATCAATGCGGGCTTTAACCCCTGAGGAATGCTTTTCGGGAGATTCGCCAATTGCATCGTTTTGTCTCGATCGAGCCGCCCCGCTCTCAACTCGCGCCGGCTTTATCGTATTGCTGCTTACCGTTTCCGTCGCCGGCTTTGTACTGGCTCCCGTAGACAACACCATAAGCCGCCATTTCGAGCATGAGGCCGACGTCTACGGCCAGGAGGCGATCCACGGCATCGTCCCCGACCCGCAGAAGACCGCCATCGCAGCCTTCAACGCCCTCGGCGAGGCGTGGCTCGACGATCCCAACCCGAGCCCATTCATCGAGTTCTGGACGTACAACCACCCCTCCACACAAACCCGCGCCAACTTCGCCGCCCATTATGATCCGTGGGCCAACGGCGGCCACGGGAAGTTCTTTGAGAAGTAGTGGCAAGTTACCGCCAGTGCCTGACCCCTGAACCCTGATCCGTAGTCCAAGCCTCTCGTCGTACACTGAGAAGTCGCATTGGAAAACTCACAAACCAGATTTCACCAATCAGGAGCGGACCCAATGGCCTATCCAGCCAACTACCGTTACACCCGCGAACATGAATGGATCGCCGTCGATGGCAACATCGGGACCATTGGCATCACCGACTACGCGCAGAATTCGCTGGGCGATATCGTCTACGTGGATGTACCCAAGGTCGGTGACTCGGTCACAGCCAACGCCACCTTCGGGTCCGTCGAGAGCGTAAAGGCCGTCAGCGACCTTTACTCGCCCGTTACCGGCACCGTCACCGCCATCAACGAAGAGCTGAAATCATCGCCCGACAAGATCAACGAATCTCCGCACGAAACCTGGATCATCAAGGTCGAGCTTTCCGATCCCAGCCAGTTGAACTCACTGCTCGACGCCGCGGCATACGAGGCATACATCGCTGAAGAACAGTGATTAGTGGCCAGTGATTAGTGGTCAGTTCCGATTCATCGTTTGTAGGGGTTGTTTGGATTGTCGCGATCACGAGGATTGCCGTCGTCGGGAACTGAAAACTGATCACTGACCACTGACAACTTGTCCGAAGGACACTATGCGCTATCTACCCAAATCGCCCGCAGAACGCGAACGGATGCTCGCCGAGATCGGCGCGGCTTCTATCGCCGACCTATTCGCCGTTATTCCGGCGGAGTACCGGCTCGAGCGCGACCTCGACGTACCGCGCCAGCAGGCCGAGAGCGAGATCGTCAATTACTTCCGCGCCGCCGGGCAGAAGAATTCCACCAACTACGCCAGCTTTCTAGGCGCTGGAGCTTATCGCCACTACCGGCCTGTCATCATCGATTCCCTCGTCCAGCGCGGCGAGTTTCTAACCAGTTACACGCCCTATCAGGCCGAGATAACTCAAGGCACGCTACAGGCTATATTTGAGTTTCAAACTATGATCGCCGAACTAACCGGCATGGACGTGGCCAACGCCAGCATGTACGACGGGTCGACAGGCGCGGCAGAGGCTGTGATGATGGCCGTCCGCGTCACCGGGCGTCACAAGGCGGTTGTCGCTTCCACCGTTCATCCCGAATACCGCGAAGTGCTGGCCACATATGCAAAGCATCAGCGCCTTCCCTCGACGTTGGTTGGTTATGACCGCGAGACCGGGCGCGTGGATCTGGATGCATTGGATGCGGCGGTCACCGATGAGACGGCAGCCGTCCTCGTGCAAAGCCCTAACTTTTTCGGCATAATCGAAGACATTCCCGCCATCGCGGCGATTGCCCATGCCAAGGGCGCCTTGCTTATCGTCTCAATTGCGGAAGCAGTTTCGCTGGGCGTCGTTCGCCCGCCCATCGAAGCCGACATCGTCAGCATGGAGGCGCAGTCGTTTGGCGTGGCGCTGAGTTATGGCGGCCCATTCTGCGGAGTGATCGCAGCCAAGGAACAATATCTGCGCCAGATGCCCGGTCGCCTCGTCGGCCAGACCGTTGACAGCACAGGTTATCGCGGATTCGTTCTTACCCTCTCGACCCGCGAGCAGCATATACGGCGCGAGAAGGCTACGTCTAACATCTGCACCAATCAGGCATTAGTCGCATTGATGGCGACTATCTTCCTGACTGTTTACGGGAAGGAAGGAATTCGCGAGTTAGCCGAGCACAACCTGGCCAAAGCGAGTTATGCTGCCGCAGCGTTATCAGCGCAGCCCGGCGCAAAGCTGCTTTTCACCGGCACTCCGCGCTTCCACGAATTTGTACTTCAGACCACCGAGCCCCCATCCCTCTGGAGCCAGCGGCTATTGGATGAAAAGATTGTTGGCGGCCTCGACTTATCCAGGTGGTATCCGGAGTTAAGCAATGCAACCCTCTGGTGCGCAACAGAGATGATTACGCGCGAGCAGATCGACACCGCTGCCAAAACCCTGGCCGCCGGACTAGTGGAGGCTTAGAAAACAGGATGTCCAAGCAAATCTATCCGCCAAGAATCATGTACATCGAGTTTAAGGGCGGCTTGCACGGGTCTGCGCGGATTGGCAGAGTGACCTTCAGCCGCACTGGCGCGACGCTCCACTATGGCGGAAAAATGTTCCAGAGCCTGAAAGGAAGCGGTTTCAAGGCTAATTACTTCGACGTGGAAACAGGCGAGCATTACTGGATTTCGGGGCCAAGACGAGATGGGACTGACAGACTGTACAAGAGCGATTGGCCCGTAGAAATCGATGAGGACGTCCGTGAAGAATACTGGGCCGAGATTCGCAAAAAACCTGAATGGCGGACGCGCTCGCAAACCTCGCTTTCAACAATGAACCGCCCGAATGCAACGTCATTGACACGCAAATGAACAAAGGCTCAACATGCGGCTCTTGCTTTGTAACAGGGCATGGCTTTAGCCGTGCCGAAAGAAGCTTGGAAGGAGATGGGCTTTAGCCCTTGCGATGGCGAGACCAGGCAGGAACTCATCGTCTGAACACATTCTCAACCCAGCGCGGACCTTTTTCACGACCACGAAGACAAGCATGGGTCGCTGCCTGCTGCAATCGGAGAGGAGTGCAGGGCTGCTCATTGATATTTTGCGATCACTTGTGGCAGAACGAAATTTCAAGCTGCACGACTTCGTGATCATGCCGGACCATGTGCACCTGTTGCTGACTGTTGATGAAGGGATGACTGTGGAGAAGGCGATGCAGTTGGTCAAGGGCAGGTTTTCGTATTGCATGGGCAAGGAACTTGGGTTTAATGGTGAGGTTTGGCAGAAAGGTTTTTCCGAGGTGCAGGTGCTGGGCGAAGAAAGCTTTGAGCAACACCGAGCCTACATCGCAAATAACCCGGTCAAGGCAGGTTTGGTGGATGTGCCGGAGAAGTACCCGTTTTGTCTCGAGAGTTTGGCAAGGAAGAAGGGGGAGGCACAGCGAGCTCATGCAGGAAGAGAGCCGCAGGGCCGAGCAGGGTTTAGCAGGGGCTAAAGTGTCTGCGTGAGAACGTTGTTGGCCCCATTGCAGCATCGCTCT
>CAZSVJ010000078.1:0-13427 GCA_964610185.1 uncultured Occallatibacter sp.
AGTCCATGGAACGTACTTCATGTCATCACAAATCATGAAAAACGAGTTGCCAAGCACCTTGAATTCCGTTCTGTGGAATACTATCTGCCCCTCTATTCCGAGCGCGTAAAGTGGACAGACCGAACCGTAGTCACGGAGCGGCCGCTTTTTTCAGGGTATGTTTTTGTCCGCTACTCAGCCCAAACCAGACTCTCGGTTATCTCCACGCCCGGCGTGCTTCGCATTCTGGGCAACGATGAACGAGACATGGTAACTGGTGCGGAACTGGACAGTATTCGAGGCGGTCTCGCGAGCGGATTGCTTCTCCGGCCGCATCCCAACGTCAGCGTGGGCACGCGGGTGAGGGTGCGCAACGGTTTCTTTGCGGGGGTCGAAGGTGTGGTGACGGAACTTCGTCGTCAGTGCAGGGTCGTCCTTACTCTTTCTGCTGTCAATCAGTCTTTTTCTCTTGAAATAGATGTGGATGAACTCACTGTCCTGGATAAGCAGCCAGCTGCGGCGGCGTTCCGACAAATCCCTGTGTTCAGTTACTAACTCATGTGGAGCGCAGCGCGACCGAGGATTCAAATCTCTGCTTCGCTGGCGATGCTCCGCTTGCAAAATTCCATTGCGAGTGCTCGCCCCGGTCGTGCCCCAACGCAATCCATCGCCTGGAGGTAATTCTCCAAGTGGTTCATGTGAATCGGCTGGCCATTGCGAGTCGCTCCCATCGGTTGTCTTACGTCAGCTTCAGTCCTGAAATCTTAAGCGAATAGACAAAGTCGCAGGGCCTCTCCGCCGGAAACTTCACCTTCAACCCCTGCGAATCCTGTATGAATTGCAGCGGCCCCGCATGGCCGAGCAGCTCGACTCGCTTGATCCTTCCGTGTCCCGGCGCACCCGCCGGCAGCGACGCAATCGTCACCGGTTCGTCTCCCGGCCAGTTCATCACCGTTGCGTAGAGCGTGTTGCCGCGCGTGGTGAAGCGGATGTCTTTGGCCGTATAACTGTTGCGCGAGATTCCGCCGCCGCCCACTCCATCGCCGCCCTGATTCTGTCCGTTGAGCCGTCCTGCAAAGTCTCCCTTTGCGCGAATCGCGACCATCGCCGCCGCAGCTGCATCGGACACCGGCCCCTCGCCGTACTTCGTCCACGGACGCGTGGAGTAGATCGCCTCTCCATTCACCGCCAGCCACTTGCCGATTGCCAGAAGCACATCCTGCTGCTCCTGAGGAATCGTCCCATCGGCGCGCGGCGAGATGTTCAGCAACAGATTGCCGTTCTTGCTCGTGTTCTCGACGATCTTCCAAACGAACTGATTGGGCGGGGCGACCTTTTGTCCTTCGACATAGCCGAACTTGTTCGTGATCGGATCGTCCGGCTGCCAAATCCAGTCGGTCAGCTCCATCGGCGCGCGCCCCTCGCGCTCGTAATCCATGATCTGCCCGCTCACCCAGGCGGCCTGCTTTGCGCTTAGGCCCACCTGCCTGCCCCACTGCCGCGCGCGATTGAAGTAGTATGCCGAGACCAGCGTCTTCAGCGGGTCCCAGCTATGATCCGTGTTCATGTCGAACCACAGCATATCCGGCCGATACTTGTCGATGGTCTCGATTCGCTTTGCCACCCAGTCGTGCATGAATTTCGTGCGCGCCGCATTGCTCCTGTCGGCGACGTTATAGAAGTTCGCCCACTTCGGATCGTACTGATCGCTGCCGGCAAGCGCGGGTATGAATGCGAAGTGGAAGGCCGAGTGGTCCGAAATTCCCGTCTTCAGTCCAGCCTTTCGCACCGCCTTGATGAGGTCGCCGTCCAGATCGCGCCTTGGTCCATAGTTCACGGCGTTGTATGGATTGATCGCGCTGTCCCAGTTGGAGAAGCCATCGTGATGCTCTCCCGGCGCGAGAACGTACTTTGCGCCCGCGCTCTTGAAGAGCTGCGCCCAGGCATCAGGCTCCCACTTGGCCGCCGTATACATCGGCAGAAAATCTTTATAGCCGAATTTGGTTGGCGGCCCATAGTGCTCGGTGTGCCACTGCATCACGTCAGCGTTGCCGCCGTACATATAGCGGACGTACCACTCGCTGGCGTGCGCCGGTACAGAGTAGATTCCCCAGTGCATCATGATGCCGAATTTTGCGTCGCGAAACCACTCGGGATCGCTGTAGTTCGCTTGGATCGAATCCCATGTCGGCCCGAACGGCCCAACCGGCAGCGTCGGCAGACCAGCCAGCGCCGCCGCAACCATTTCCGGCGAATCCTTGCCCGGCCACGGATCGCCCGGCGCATTCGAGCCGGCGTTGCCCGTGGCGCCCTCCTGCTTTGCCACGGTGGGATCTTCCACCTGCGGAGGCGGATTCTGTAGCGCATCGAGCGCGGCGCCATGAGCGTGTGTCCGTGCAAAACCCGCTGTCACCGCTGCCGCGGCAGTCATCTTGGCGAAATAACGCCGGGTGAATGTGTGCTTCATTATCGCGCTCCCAATCGAGATCGAACTGACTTCAACATCTACAGGCCGCCGCAATTATAGACGTTGTAACGACGGATGTCTCGGCCGGTCAGTGCCTTGTTATTGTGGGGTTCCACGGCTTCCGGGGCGTGACAGGCAATAACGATTTGTCCTCTCATCTTGTCATTTCGCGCAAAACGATATTGTCCGATGCGCACTCTACGCGCATTTGGCGGAATCATGCGAACGACGATATGGATGAATGCAGAGGCTGACGAGCGAATGCAAAAGCGCATTAGGGCTGAACATGGAGTGGCGTGGCCTTTGCTGTCGGCATAGGCGCATTCAGAATTCTTGCGACAGTCGGCGCAATCTGCCGCATGTCGATCACTCCAAGATCGCGGTGATGGGCAATGCCCGCCCCAACAATGAAGAACGACGCGCGCATTTCAGGAAACTCCGGCGAGAATCCATGAGAGCCTCTTCGGCTGGAAATCGGGACGACTATGCTGCCCGTCAATCCAGTACCGGCCAGATAGTAACCCTGTTTCAGAACCACTACAAAGGCGGCGTCCGGAAAACCTCCACGCTCTTTCATCGCCTCGCGATCGAGAATCTCTTGAATGCCGTTGTTTTCATCCGCAGCCAGCTTCGTCAGAAGCTCGCGCACCTGCTGCTCCGTCTGACGATCGCCCGCATCGTGAAGCATAATGGCAGCCATGCCGCCGGCTGTCCAGGGCATGGCCTTCCATGCGGCGATCGTGGGCGAGCTTGGATCCGAGTTCGGAGCCGCCTGGATCAGCCCCGACTGCGCGAACGGTACATTGAGGTTGACTGCATGCGTGAGGGTGAGAAATCCATGATCGGAAACGATAAGCACAACCGTTGATGAATCGATCTTCAGCGCCGCATCCGCCAGCCTTGCCACCATTCCGTCGATGGCTTCCAGAGTCTGGTTGGCATCGTCGCTGAAGGGACCGTGCGCGTGCTGCGCATCATCGAGCGAACTCAGATGAATGGTCATGAACGAAGGCTTTTGCCCGCGCAGAATCTCGATCGAATAGCGCGTCTTCGTCTCATCGCCGGCAATGCTGGTGTCGTTGCCCATCATGTATTCGCCGGCCACAGGCTCGATTTCCCTGAGCAGCGTTGGCGGACGTGAGAGCGCGGCGATCATCTCCCGATCCAGCGGATTGACGGCCTGGGACGGATCGGCGGTGCGCCAGTATTCCGGAATTAGATCGTCCACATCCGTTGCGCCCACGCTCACGGGCCAGCCTACGCTTGCAGTCCGCAGGCCGGCGTTGTGCGCAACCTTCCATAAGGTCGGAACCCGGATATCAGACGCATACCAATTCCATGCCCCTGAAAAGCGCCGATCGGGATCGAACTCAACGTTGTTAAAGATGCCATGCTGGGCCGGCGTCACGCCTGTCAATAGCGTGGTATGACTGGGATAGGTCACTGTCGGCCACACTCCAACCACCCCTTCCGCATATGTTCCATCGCGAACCAGAGTGCGGAGGTAGGGTAGTTTCAAGCCCCTGACGTCAGCTTCCAGAACGTACTCCGGCTTCAATCCATCGATGGAGATCATCAATACAGGCGCCGCCGCCGCCGGGCGGAGCGCACTGGCCATCATCAAAAGCAAAGGCAACAAGTGCAGGATGAAAGACCGGCGAGACACGGACCCCATGAGCAATCCCCCTTGTGCGCCGATCGGACCATGCCGGCACTGCTATTTTAATGAGCGACAGCCGCGCGCGTTTCTTTCTTCTCGGAATATTCATGCTCTTTTCCGTGCAAGTTGAAATAGGCCGCCGGAGCGGCTCCGTCCGCGCCCGCTTCAAAGCCGTGATCTCTGCTTTGGCCGCAACTTCAGAATGAACCGATGTTGATGAAGTTGATTCCTTGATGAACGAGGTTCGGTAAGCTGGCCGTCGCCGGTGTGGATGGCTCCAACGCGCGGATAATCGGAAGTGTGGACAGCACACGCAATCTGGCGCTCTTGAAGGACTACCAGGTCTATCTTCGGGTGGAAAAGGGGCTGCGGCCGCTGACCTGCGAGGCCTACGACAGCGATCTGAAGACATTCGCCGAGTTTATCGAGAATCGTCAAGGCGTACTGTTGACGGCGGCGCAGCAGGATGTAGCAGCATTTCTTGAGCATTTGCGGGAACACGGCATCGACTCGCGCTCGTCGGCGCGCAAGCTGAGCTGCCTGCGCGGATTCTACAAGTGGCTGCTGCTCGACCGCCGCATTCATCATGACCCAACCGTGAATATTGAGTCGCCCAGGGCTTGGAAGGTGCTGCCCAAATCGCTGGCCGAGCCTGAAGTGGTGGAGATGCTGGAACGGGCCGCCATGAACGCGTCGCATCCGCAGGCAAATGCGACGGCGCTTCGCGACCGCGCAATTCTCGAATTGCTCTACGCGGGCGGACTACGTGTCTCCGAGGTGACGGCGCTCTCCACCGGCGATCTTGGATTGGACGCAGGCCGAGTGCAGGTACGCGGCAAGGGCGACAAGGAACGCATTGTGCCGCTGGGCCGAGCCGCGATTGAGGCGCTGGAGACTTACCTGCGCGAAGGCCGTCCGCACCTGGCGCGCATCGGCACGGCGCGGGGCGCGAATGCTGCGCGGCAGGGCGGCGCGCGGCTCTTTCTTTCCATGCGCGGTATGCCGCTGACCCGCCAATGGGTCTGGCACCTGGTCAAGACATCGAATGGGGCGGCCAGTCCCCACCGGCTACGTCACAGCTGCGCCACGCACATGGTGGAGCACGGCGCGGATCTGCGCAGCGTGCAGCTGATTCTAGGCCATGCCGACATTTCAACCACGCAGGTCTACACGCATCTGGCCCTGGGACGGCTGAAAGCCGTTCATCGCGAGCACCATCCGCGAGGTCGCCGGCAACAGGCGGAGGAGACTTCGGGCATAGGTCAAGATATCGACGCCGGCTTGCACCTCGTTCCGCGAACAAATTCGAGCCGGGATTCATCATGAGCACGACTGCAATCGCTACGTCGTTGGATTCGCTGGTAGCCGGCTATCTGCGCGTCCTGGCCAACGAGCGAGGCGCGTCCGCGCATACGCTCCGCGCTTACAAAAGGGAACTGAATAGCTTTGCCGTTTTTGTCAACGAGCGGTATGGCGACGAGCAGACCGTGGACAGAATCGAGCATACCCACATCCGCATTTACCTCGGAACGCTCTATGATCGCGGTCTCTCCAAGGCCTCGGCGGCGCGAGCGCTGGCGGCCATTCGCAGCTGGTTCAAGTGGCTGGCTCGGGCCGGGCATCTCGATCAAAATGCGGCTTCCCTTGTTTCGACGCCGCGTTTGCCGAAGCATCTGCCGCGAGTGCCTTCGATCGAGCAGATGAACCGGGTCGTGGACTCGGTGGGCGAAGACGCAGCCACTTGGCCGGCGCGGGACAAGGCCATTCTCGAAATGCTCTACGGCTGCGGCATCCGCAACGCGGAGTTGACAGGGCTGAATCTCGACGACATTCATTGGGCCAACGAGGCAGTGCTGGTGCGCGGCAAGGGCCAAAAACAGCGCTATGTTCCGCTGGGCGATGCGGCCGCACAGGCTCTGCGCGCCTATATCGGCGAGCGTGCGGCGCGGTTGGCCGCGGCAGACACCGCCAACGGGCGCGCCACGCCGGCATTGTTCATCAATCTTCAGTTGCGCGGCCTTGGCAAGCCCGGCGGGCAGGCGCGGCTTACCACTCGAAGCGTCGCCCGCATCGTGAAGCGCATTGCCGTTCTGCGCGGGCTCTCCGGCGACGTGCACCCGCACACGCTTCGTCATGCCTTTGGCACGCACCTTCTTGAGGAAGGCGCCGACCTGCGCGCCATTCAGGAATTGCTGGGCCACGAGCGTCTCTCGACCACGCAGCGGTACACACAGCTAACCACAGCTCAGTTGACGCAGGTCTACGACCGGACGCATCCGAGGGCGCGCTAGAGGCTGACAGTCCTTCGTGATAACATTGTTATTACATGGAGGATGCCATGCTTACGACGATTCGGCGTCTTGGCAACTCGCAAGGGGTTTTGATTCCGAAGCCGCTTTTGCGGCAGGTAGGGTTGGTGGATCAGGCCGAGATGGTGGTGGAAGGGGATGCGCTGGTGTTGCGCAGGCCCAAGGCCGCTCCACGCACTGGCTGGGCCGAGGAGTGCAAGGCCCTGGCGGCGGCTGGCGACGATGCCTTGGTGCTTCCCGAGTTTGCGAACGAAGGGGATGCGGAGTTGAAGTGGTGAAGCGCGGCCCCGTTTTGCGTGGCGAGGTTTGGCTTGTAAATCTCGACCCCACCGTGGGCAGCGAGATTCAGAAGACTCGTCCCTGCGTGGTCATCTCTCCCCCGGAGATGAACGATTATCTGCGCACGGCGATCGTCGCTCCCATGGCCACTCGCAATCGCCCGGCGTCCTTTCGCATCGCCGTCCGGCATGGCGGCAAGCACGGGCTCATCCTGCTCGATCAAATTCGCGCCATCGACCGGGCCCGCTTGGTAAAGCGCGCCGGGGCCATAGCCCCAGCAGCCCTTAGCGCTTCTCTCGCTGCTTTGGCTGAGATATTCGCCCCATAGCGGCATCGAGTTCATTCCTGAATTCAGCGACATTCTTGTTTCTAAAGTCCTCGCTGAAGATTCCCTTGCGGATTAGGTATTTCTCCATATTCAGGATGGGGTCGCTGGGGTCCAGGGCGTAGGCTTGGCATTCAATTAGGGTTGGGCCGTTGCCCATGCGGGCGTGAGCGACGGCTTCGCAGGCGACTCGATAGACCGCGACTAAGTCATTCCCGTCAACGGTGATGGTCGGGAGGCGATTCCCCTTTTCTTTCATGGAGATGTGGTTCCACGTCAAGAAGATCATGGGCAAGTCGTGGAGAACGGCGGAAGCAAGCGCTTCCTGCCAGGGGCCGGGAGCCGTGGACTCGTTGGAAATGGCGACGGCTATCTTCTTGTTGTTTAGCTTATTGAATTTGGCTGCTTTTGTGGCAGTCTTGAGCTGGGCGGCAAATGATCGCACAGGGGAGATTGGGCGGAAAATGCTGCGCAGCAGATCTGGAAGCGGTAAACCATTGATGAAGAATGGGATGATGTCGCCAGGATGAGAGGCAATGGTGTCTTCCGGGAGCAGATCGATAACCACGCCAACGGTGGCCGCTTCCTGCCCACGTAAGGCCTCGAGGTTCACAGCTAAATTCTTTTCTTTGAAAAGGATGCGGACACGCTCGTGGATAGTCCTGCACCTGAGCATCGTGGCGTAGAGCTGAAGCAGCTTTTCATTGGAAATGAGTGAAAAGCCGTTCTGGATGGATGGCGCCGCGGTTAAGCCGCTTGTTTCCCTTGCTTTGGGCGTCATGGAATAGGGAACCTCATGGGTAGTTTGGATTGTAAATGGGGCGAGCGGAATTGCGGGGTATGGAAATACAAGCGCTCTTGCCGATTGCAACGCTGGCTCGAAAGTTGGGTTTGTGTCAAAAGCGGAATCTTGTTACTATGAACGGAGAGATGGTTTGCGCTTCCCAAAGCCGCTCTTGTTGTCGCCTGTCGAACATCTTCGACGGGTGTACGAATTAGTCTCTGATCTCCCAGCACAATCGATCAAGAAGACACGCCCGTAGCTGAATAGCCGGGCTTGTTTTCGTTTTGTCTCCGGC
Organism: uncultured Occallatibacter sp.; assembly: GCA_964610185.1. Taxonomy (GTDB): domain Bacteria; phylum Acidobacteriota; class Terriglobia; order Terriglobales; family Acidobacteriaceae; genus Telmatobacter. The sequence continues at coordinate 8,099 of CAZSVJ010000078.1, forward strand.
ATTCAGATCCCAGATTGAGGTCATATGCCGGTTGCCGAAAGCGTAATAGCTCCATCCTCAACGAACACTGCCTCACGGCGGCTGAGCCACTTGCGGTTGCTCGAAGCGGAGAGCCTGCACATCTTGCGCGAGGTGGCGTCGGAGTTCGAGCGGCCGGTGATGCTGTACTCGATCGGCAAAGACTCTTCAGTGATGCTGCGGCTTGCGCAGAAGGCATTTTATCCTGGGCCGATTCCGTTTCCCCTATTGCATATCGACACTGGCTTCAAGTTTGCGGAGATGCTCACCTTCCGCGATGAGATGGCGCGCTCAATTGGCGCTGAACTGCTGGTTTGGCGCAATGAAGGCGCGATTGCCGCGGGGACGAATCCAATTGCGCTAGACACGAAGCGCTGCTGCGGTCTGTTGAAGACGCAGGCGCTGTTGGACGCGCTCAGGCATTACAACTTCGATGCGGCGTTTGGCGGGGCGCGTCGGGATGAAGAAAAGTCGCGCGCCAAGGAGCGGATTTATTCGTTCCGTGACGGCGCCGGGCAGTGGGACCCCAAGAATCAGCGGCCAGAATTGTGGAATCTATACAACGCGAGAATTCATCCGGGCGAAAGCATTCGCGTATTTCCGCTGTCGAATTGGACGGAGATGGATGTTTGGCAATACATCCACGAGGAGAAGATTCCGGTTGTGGATTTGTATTTTGCCAAGGAGCGCCCGATGTATTTGCGCGGTGACGGGCTGCTGCCGATCGAACAGGATTTTGTCGCGCGGATCGGCGAGAAGCCGCAGATGGTGAAGTCGCGGCTGCGCTCGCTGGGATGCAGTCCGTGCACCGGGGCCATTCGCTCGGACGCGGAGACGATCCCCGACATCATTGCCGAGCTGCTCTCGTTTCACTCTTCGGAGCGGGCAAATCGCGCCATCGATCACGATCAGGAAGGCTCGATGGAATTGAAGAAGCGGGAGGGCTACTTCTAAATGGCCGCCGCGACGATTCCAAGTTTTTCGATTGAAGAGTTTCTTGAGCGTGAGCGCGAAAAGGATCTCCTGCGCTTTTCAACGGCGGGCAGCGTGGACGATGGAAAGTCGACGCTGATCGGGCGGCTGCTCTACGACACGCAGTCGGTCTACGATGACCAAGTGCGCTCCATTGAAGGCAAGGGAACCACCGCTCCTGGGCAGATCGATTTCGCGCTCTTGACGGACGGGCTGCGCGCGGAACGCGAACAGGGCATAACGATCGATGTTGCCTATCGCTACTTTTCGACGGCGCGGCGCAAGTTCATCATCGCGGATACGCCGGGCCACGAGCAGTACACGCGCAACATGGCAACCGGTTCTTCGACGGCGGATGCCTCGGTGGTGCTCATCGATGCCGCCAAAGGCGTGCTGGTGCAGTCGCGGCGCCACGCTTATATCGCGTCGCTGCTTCGGGTGCGGCACATTCTGGTAGCCGTGAACAAAATGGACCTGATCGGTTACGGCGAACCTGCATTCCGCGCGATTGAACGCGATTTCAGGCTGGTCCTGGAGCAGATCGCAGCCGACACGGGTAATCCGGTTGAGGCGATTTTCGTTCCGGTAAGCGCGCTTGCCGGGGATAACATCGTTCATAAGTCGGATGCAATGCCGTGGTATACGGGGCCGAGCCTGCTTGAGTTACTCGAACAACTTCCTTCTTCGCTGGACACACGCTCGGCGCCGTTCCGCTTTCCGGTGCAGCGCGTCATTCGTCCCGATCATACGTTTCGCGGGTTTGCCGGGCAGATAGGTTCAGGAACGGTTCGCAAGGGCGACAGAATTACGGTGCTGCCATCAGGGCGAACTGCGGAGATTGAGCGCATCGTAACCTGGGACGGGGACCTAACCGAGGCTCATGCTCCGCTATCGGTCACGCTGGTGCTCAATCATGAAATCGACATCAGCCGCGGCGATCTGATTGTCTCATCGGAAACGCCGGCAACGGTGGCGAAGCGAGTGAAGGCCGCGCTGGTTTGGATGGACCAACGGCCTCTGCAGCGAAGCCGCCGTTATCTGCTGAAGCACACGAGCCATACGGTACCGGCATTTGTTTCATCGATAGAGCATCGCACCGACATCGGCACGCTTTCGCGCGAAGCTGCGGAGACGCTGGAGATGAATGGGATCGGCGTGGTAAGTATCGCTTTGCTGCGGCCGATGGCTCTCGATCTCTACGGACAAAATCGCTCGACCGGCGCTTTCATCCTGATCGATCCCGAGACCAACGCTACGGTTGCCGCCGGAATGGTTACCGCGATATCGGAGCACCGAGTTACTGGTACGGGCCTCTCTGGACCTGTGACCGACAAGGAGAGATTCGCGCGGTGGGGTCATCGCGGCGGTGTCTTGGAGCTGAATGGGCCGCCTGAACTCATCGATCAGATCGAGCGTTCCCTGTTTTTGCATGGGGTGATCACAGTGCGTGTTGAGGCGGGAAACGAAGCCTTTGGCCGGGGCGCGGAATTGAATGAATTAATGGCGAAATCGATTGCTGCTTCAGGCTTGCTGGCGCTGGTGATTACTCCGACAGACGTCGATGAACTGGCCGCGCGAGTTGGCGAGGACCGAATCGTCGCTAATGCAAGCGACGTCGAGAAGGTAGTCTCAGAAGTCAACGCGTTGCTGGAGCGAACCGGAATTTGTCGGTCGCCGGGCCAGATAGACTGGGAAATCTAAGTCTGGATTGGGAGATCTAAGTCAGATTTGATTCCGGGCAGAACAGGAAAGGGAACAGACATTGAGTATCGCTGAGATCAATTCGCAAGTGGATGCAAAGCTAGATGCGGTGCGAGCGACGCTTGCGCGGGAAGTTACTGGCGCGGGAGATGTATGCCTGACTTGCAGCTTTCAGGCTGAAGATGTGCTGCTTACAAAGCTGGCCATCGAGTTAGACGCTAAGATACCGATTTTGTTTCTCGAAACTGGCTATCACTTTGCGGAGACTTATGCCTACCGTGACCGCATTGCGCAGGATTGGCAGTTGAATCTGATTAACCTGCTGCCGGAGAAGACTGTCGCGGAGCAGGAAGCTGAATTCGGGATTTTGTATCAATCCGCGCCTGACCAATGCTGCAAGTTGCGCAAGGTTGAGCCGCTGTTTAGGGCGGTTTCGGAGTATCGCGTGTGGCTGACGGGGTTGCGCAGAGAGCAGGCGCGGAGCCGCACGGCGCTTGAAGAATCGGCGCTGTTTACATTGCCGGGGGGGATACAGGTGCTGAAGCTTGCTCCACTGGCGGCGTGGACAACGCGAGACGTGTGGTATGCCTGCGAGCAACTGTCCATTCCGCTGCTGCCGCTGTATGAGCGCGGCTACTCCTCAATCGGCTGCGAGCCATGTACATCGCTTCCGCTTGATCCGAACGATCCGCGGTCGGGGCGCTGGGCCGGCCGCAAAGTTGAGTGCGGAATTCACATTGAAGCGGCGCCGGCGAGTTAGGCGCGATCGAGGGGACTGAGGTAATTCTATGCAGTACGTGATTGGATTTGTCATTGCATTGTTCATCGCACTCACCGGAGTTGGCGCGGGCACTGTTACTGTGCCGGTTCTTGTGCTTTTTCTGGGAGTTCCCGCGCCGGTCGCAGTGGGCATCGGCTTGATGTTTGCGACGGCCGTAAAGCTGATTCTGGTGCCTGCGCAGATTGCTCGCCGCAACGTGGCCTGGCGGACTCTCGTCTACATGCTCGCTGGGGGTGTGCCGGGGGTGATCGTCGGTTCGCTCTTCCTGAAGCATCTGGTCAATGCCGGATCGCAAAACCTGCTGAATGCGATCCTGGGCACGATTCTGGTGACGACAGCAGGTTGGCAGATTTTTGTATCTTTCCGGCCGCTGAAGCAAAATGCCGGCCAGCGGGATCGCAGTCCGCTGCTGGCGTGGCTGATGTTGCCGGTGGGCGCCGAGGTTGGCTTTTCGTCCGCCGGAGCTGGGGCCCTTGGCAGTGCCGCGCTGTTGAGCCTCACTCCTCTGCTGCCAGCACAGGTGGTCGGCACGGACATTGCGTTCGGATTCATCGTTTCGCTGATAGGCAGCGGCGCGCATTGGTTCTCGCACGCTGCGAACACGGATTTGCTGATTCATCTGATCGAAGGCGGTGTCGTAGGCGCGATTGTGGGAACCATCGTCAGCACGCGCGTTCCGCGCCGCCAACTAAGGTTTGCGCTCTGGGTCTGGCTGCTGATTCTTGGTGGGCAGTTTCTATTCAATAGTTATCAAGCGTGGGCTGCGCCGCATAGGGTCGCTGCGGCAAGTCAGACGCATGTTAGTCAACTGAAATAGGTGAGCTTATCATCGGGTGTGCCCATAACTCACGCGGTCACGGCTGAGTTAGCGATCGAGTGAGCCGGAAGCAAGTCATCACGCCTCATCATCCCTGCTTGCGCCGGTCGGCGCGTTTGCGCCTCTCCGTGGAATTGGCGCGCCTGTCGATTGGCACTATGACAGCGGCGCTGGAGAGATCAAGGCCTTGCTCGCCGCTACGGTAATCCGCAGAGGGCTCTGAGCCGCTGGTAAGCAACTTATTCAGAACCGGAATACTCACGCGTTTCGTCTCCACGAAGTCAACGCCCTCCGCGGTAAGTGTGAATTCCGAGTTATCCGCTCTTGTAATATAGCCTTTTCTGTGAAGATACCAGATCGTAAATTCCAAATAATCGCGGGGAAACCCCATGCGGATTTCAACCTCGTAGAGTGAAACCTGTGGGGAGTCGGGGTTTGTGCGACGCCGGAGATAGAGCAGCGCGAGCACCGCCAATCGCCGGTTCAATTCGCCTTCCATGCTGTCCATAAAGTCGATCGAACGGGACAGAGGGTCTGCCTGGGCCTCCACGTTTTCGAAGCCCGCGTCGTATTTGGCGCGGCGCGCGGGGTCGGACAGCACGTCATAGGCTATTTTCAATTGCTGAAACTTCTCCGCATCCCCGGTGTCAGGGTTGTCCGGGTGAAATCGGACCGCAAGAAACCGGTAAACGCGGTGGATGGTGTCTGACTCAGCATTGGCGCTGATCTGCAGGAACTCGTAGTGATTTGGTTGTTCCAACAGGATCACCCCGGGGAGCCAAAAGTTTACTCTTAATGAAGGATAGCGCGGCGCACGGCCGACGTATACGCAACCTTTGGGTTAGAAGGCTTGACGCTGAGCGGCCGTTCCAATGGGGAATTGTTAGCGAATGGTCAGCTGTCTTGAGTGCCGCAACGCTCAACCGATTTGGATTGAGATTGCGCCTCAAACCGAGAGCACCGGAAATTGCCGGTAGGCTCAAGTGGAGTAGTCGGCGTTGATGTGGATGTATTCGACGGTCAGGTCGGTGGTCCAGAAG
>CAZSVJ010000079.1:0-13398 GCA_964610185.1 uncultured Occallatibacter sp.
CAACAAGAGGATAGACATATCAAGAGATTTCGATTCTGATGAAACTCTACTATTTGTCCGCGCCTTCCTGCGTGAGCGGCTGCATTTCTACCTAAAAGATGTTCGCGGCTTTGCCTACGACGTGGTCAACGCCGTACTGGCTGCCGGCTCAGACGATGTGCGCGATTCAATTGCTCGGGCCGAAGCGCTGACCGTGGCTCGCGAGTCCGCCGGCTTCGCGGCGATTTCCGCGGCCTTTAAGCGCATCAAGAACATTCTCCGCCAGGCCGAAGAAAAGGGGTTCGCCATTGAGGCAGCTCCGGGAGTTGTTCTTTTGACAGAAGCGCAGCAGCTCGCCAATGCCGCGGCTGCGTTGGCTCCGCAAGTTGCTAAGCTGCGCCAGCAAAGGGCATACGGCGAGGCGCTGGCTCTGATTGCCACGCTGCGGCCAACGGTCGACGCATTCTTCGACAAAGTGATGGTACTCGATCCCGATCCGGCCATTCGCGGGGCGCACCTCGCCCTCATCGACGAAGTGTTGCGCGGCTTCTCCGGCATCGCCGACTTCAGCGAGATCGTAACGCCCTAGAAGCTAGCTGTGAAGCTTGAAGGGTACGGGCTTCAGCCCGTACATTAAGGCCAAAAACGACTTCGGCTTTAGCCCCTGAGGGGATTTGGATGGACGGTTTACAGTCCCTCGGCGGCTAAAGCCGGGATTTCTGTTGTTGCCAATGGACGGGCCGAGGCCCGTCCCCTTCAACGCGCGCCCAGGCGGCCCCACTCAACCTCGATGCTTTTCTCAGGTCTCCACTCCCGCATCTTTGCGTCCGTTCCGCCGTCTACAATCTATAGAGATGTCCGACACGCTTTATCTAAGTTTGTGGTACCCGAATCTGCGCCTGGCGGCGATTCCCGGCAAGCTGACAGCGGTCCTTGGGACCTTTGCCGCGCACGGCGGCGAACCCCGTGTCTATGCGGCTACCGTGTGGCCGATCAGTTGGACCGAGTCGCCCGTTTTTCAGCGCGTCTACGGCTGGGGCGAACGAGGCGCGGAGCCGCGGCTTGCCGTCGAAGAAGCCCTCGAGCTGCTCCACGACGATTACGCCTACGAGTTTCAAATCGGCTGGAGTCTTTGGGAGCTTGAGACTGCGCACAAAAACGCAGGCCCTTCGACTCCGTCCGCCGCGGCGGACTTCGCTCAGGATGACAATGCCTTTGGGCGCTGGGTGCGTGAGCCGCGGCTGGTGCGCGTCACAGGCTATGGCCCGCTCTTCGACGACGGAGCTTACGAGGCCGATGGACACATCCGCATCGATTTCGGAACGGACGCTCCCTTTCTTGAAGAGGAACTGGAACTGGACTCCGTTGCCGCGCGGCACGTCGAAGAAAACGTGCGCCAACTAGTGGAACTTACGGCGGCCGTCGAAAAGGTTTCCGGCGCAACGGCGCGGCTCTTGTGGAGCGAGCTGGGCGAGAGCCTGGCTCAACGTCTGGCAGCCCGCCTAGGAGTTGCCAACTGAGCGTGCGATTCACCATCGAGCGGCTGCGGACGCTGGTGCTTGTGGCAGGCATTCTGCTGGTCGGGGCGCTGGCGGTGTTTCTAGCCGCCGGCAAGTGGAAGCAGCATTTCAACATTCAGCGGGTGCTCAAGCCGCTGGGCGTCAATGTTCAGCAAGAGGCCAATGGCTACACGTTGTCCCATGCCTTCGGCGCGCATTCGCAGTACAAGATTCACGCCTCGAAAGTGGTTCAGTTAAAAAACGATCGCGCCATTCTTCACGATGTGAAGATCGAACTCTATGACGCCGAAGGCGGCCGCGTGGACCGCATCGAGGGCGGCGAGTTCGACTATGACCAGAAAACTCAGGTAGCAACAGCTACTGGGCCGGTCGAGATTACACTGATGCGTCCGGGAGTAGCACCGGCCATCGCGCCCAAGGCCACGCCGCAGCAGGCTTTGAATCCCAAGAGCGCTCCGCCGCTGGCCACAGCCGCTCAAACAGCCGAGACGGGTGAGATTCACGTAAAGACCAGCGGATTGACCTTCGATTACAAGAGCGGTGTTTCCACAACCAGCCGGCGCGTGGATTTTTCCATGGTGCAGGGAACCGGCAATTCCATAGGCGCAACCTACGACTCGAAGGCGGGCCACCTGGTGCTCGATCGGGCGGTCGAGTTGAATACCCAGCGCGGCAACGATCCGGTGGAGGTTCATGCCCAACATGCGGAGTTTGACCACGCCAGCCAGGATTGCATTATGCACGCGGCCACGGCCAATTATCGCGATGGCACAGCCACGGCCGGCGATGCCAGGATTCTGTTTCGCCAAGACGGGACAGTGGCGCGTTTGGACGCTACAAACGGGTTCACGCTGAACACCGCGACGGGAAGCCATCTGGCCGCACCCAAGGCTTCGATGGACTTCAACGAGCACAATCAGCCTCGCCACGGGCATCTCGAGGGCGGGGTGACGATGGACTCGTCGAGCGAGAAAGAGAGTGAATCTGGAAACCAGACTCGCAAGGTGCATGGCGCCTCGCCTACAGCGGAGCTTGAGTTCACTGCGCTGGGCAATTTGCGCCACAGCCACATGGAGCGTGGCGTTGAGATGCGCAGCGAGGAGCTGACCGAGGCTGTTGCGGCCAATGCCAAGGATGGCCCCCTGCGCGAGAGCCGGACCTGGCGTTCTCCGGTGGCCAATGTCGACTTCCGCGATGCCGGCAAGGGGCAGGTCGAGCCGTCGACGATTTACGGAGTTGAAGGTGTAGTGGTAACCGGCGAAAGCCAGCGCGGCAATGGAGCGGCTGTTCCCTCCAGGCTGGCGGCCGACACTGTGAACGGGGACTTCGGGCCGGGATCGGTGTTGACCGCGATGACCGGCACAGGGCACGCCAGCTTGGAAGAAACCACAGCAGCTGGAACGCGCGATACAGCGACCGGTGACACTCTGGTTGCGCATTTCGCGACTGCAACCGGCAAAGCAAATTCCACGAACGCCGCTAGAGTTCCTAGTGGTTCGGGCCAAATTCAGTCGGCGGTGCTCGATGGCCATGTGGTTCTCACCCAGCAGCCCGCGGCCAAGCCCGGTGCGCAACCAGAAGCGCCCATGCGAGCCACTTCAGGACATGCGGTGTACGAGGGCGCGGGCGAATGGCTGCGCCTCACCGTGAGCCCCCGCGTCGAGGATGGCGAGCTGCAACTCACCGCGGACAAGGTCGATGTATCGCAGCAATCCGGCGATGCATTTGCACATGGCAACGTGAAGGCGACCTGGCTCGATACAAATACGAGCCAAAGTGGCCAACAGGCGAGGCCCGCCAACGGTGCGGCCGGGCAAGCAGGCCAAGGCAACATGGTCCTGGGTGGAAAAGGGCCGGCGCACGCCATCTCGGCCGAGGCTCAATTGCATCGGGCAACCGACGAGGTCACCTTCAGCGGACATGCGCGGCTATGGCAACAGGCAAACTCGGTCGCCGGGCCGGTGATCGTGCTCGATCGGCAGAAGCAAACGCTTGTTTCGCGCAGCACGGACACGGCTGAACCGGTGCGGGCAATTCTGTTGAGTGCCGGCGGCTCGGCTGCAAGCGCAAATTCCGGCCCGGAAAGGGACGCAGCAGAAAAACGGGCCGAGCCCAGTGTCATCCGCGTTCGCGGCGGCGACCTGAAGTATTCCGACGCCGAGCGCAAGGCGGTTATGAATGCGGGCGCGCTGGGCACGGTGGTTGCCGAGACCGGAACTGCGACCTCAGTCTCGAATGAAGTCGAGGTGTTCCTGCTGCCGCCCGGCAATCACGCCGGCAAAGATGGCGGCCAGGCCCAGGTCGACCGGCTCGTGGCTCGCGGCCACGTCATTTTGACCTCCGAGGGACGCCGTGGAACCGGGGAGCAGCTCGTTTACACCAGCGAGTCAGAGGAGTATGTGTTGACCGGGACCGCCGCGACGCCCCCGCGGATGACCGATCCGGCGCGAGGAAACGTAACCGGGGAAGCTTTGATTTTCCATAGCCGCGATGATAGCGTAAGCGTGGAAGGCCGCACCACCAAGACAGAGACCACCGCGCCGAGGTGAGCGCGGGAGCGAGTGCAAGCCATCAATGGAAACACTGATCGCTGAGGGTATCGGCAAGAGCTACAAGGGACGCCAGGTTGTGCGCGGAGTCGACCTGCGCATCTCCCGCGGGGAGGTGGTGGGGCTGCTCGGTCCGAACGGCGCCGGAAAGACGACCAGTTTCTACATCATCGTGGGACTGGTAGCTCCCGAAACCGGCTGCGTAATGGTGGATGACACAGACATTACTCGAGTGCCCATGTATTTGCGGGCGCGCAACTACCGCATCAGCTATTTGCCCCAGGAACCTTCGGTCTTTCGCAAGCTGACCGTCGAAGAAAACATCATGGCGGTGCTTGAAGCGCAGCCGCTGGGCAACAGGGAGCGGCGAACCAGGACCGAGCGGCTGATCCATCAGCTCAACCTGGGCCACATCCGCACCACACGGGGATACGCGCTCTCAGGCGGCGAACGGCGGCGGGTTGAGATTGCGCGTTGCCTTTGTATTCAGCCCAGTTTTATCCTCCTTGACGAACCCTTCAGCGGCATCGATCCCATTGCCGTGCTTGAGCTGCAAAAAATTATCTTCGATTTGAAGGCCAGCGGGATCGGAATTCTGATCACCGATCACAACGTTCGCGAAACATTGAGCGTTACCGATCGGGCGTACATTATCGCCGAGGGTCAGATTATCTTCGCCGGCACGCCCCATGAGTTGGGCAATAACGTCGAGGTCCGGCGCCTTTATTTGGGCGAGGGCTTCTCGCTGGGCTAGGGCCTGGCTAACAAGCCCTACTACCTTTGGTTCTTCCGAGTGATTGCCATAACCGTTTCTTTGTACTTAGTATTTGTCAATGCTCCAAATGTGCATCGCAAGGAAAGGTATTCCGGTCGAAGATTCCCGATTCGACCGTTGCTCATTCTGGAACGGACGCATCGAAGCCGGGCAATTTGCTCATAGGCCTCTCTCTTGCGCGATTACACTTACAGTGAGAACGAGTTCCATTTATGGCAATGCTTCAACCAAATTTGAGCCTGAAGGTCTCCCAGCGCCAGATCCTCACTCCGGGTCTGATGCAGATGGTCAGCGTCCTCGCGCTCAACAAACTCGAGCTGAAGGAGATGATCGATGCCGAGATGGTTGAGAATCCCGTCCTTGAAGAGATTGACGAGACGGTGCCGATGCTGGATCAGGTTGCGGGCCGCGAGGGGCAACTGGCGCGCGGAGCGGAAGACCAACTTGCGCACGGAGCGGAGGAGCCTGCTGCCTCACCCAAGGACCCGTTCGAGGAAATCGACTTCGGGTCTTACTTTCGCGACTATCTCGATCCCGGCTTCCGCACGCAGCCGGAGTATGACGATAGCGAGAAACCCTCGTTCGAACACTTTCTCTCCCAGCCAACGACTCTATCCGATCACCTGGCGTGGCAGTTGGGTGCTCTGACCCTCGATCCCCAGCTCTTTGACGCGGCGCAGTTTGTGGTTGGAAATCTGGACGAAGACGGTTACCTGGCCACCAGCGAGGAAGAACTGGCCGCGGCATTCGTTCAGGCTGCAAAAGACGATGGGGCGGATGAGAGCGCCGAGGAGGAGCTGGCCGCCGCAATCGATCTGATTCGCCGGGCCGTAGACCTTGTCCAGCATCTCGACCCGGCGGGCGTGGGGGCCAGGGACCTGCGTGATTGCCTCCTCATCCAGATTGCGGCCCAGCAGCACGAGTTCAGCCAGTTGTATTCCAATCCTGCAAACGATGCCGATGAGGATCCCCATCGCGGATTCCGTATCGAGGCGGAAGCGCATGTTGAGGACCGCCGGCGCAGCATTGAAGTAGCCGCGCTGATTGTTGAACAGCACCTGCAACTGCTACAGAAGCGGGACGTGAAAGATTTGGCCCGCGCAGCTCACATCACACCCACGGAGGCTGAAGCAGGAGTCGAATTCATTCGTACCCTCGATCCCCGTCCCGGCCGCCTCTACAACCGCGAACAGACCCGGTTGATCGAGCCCGATGTGGTGTTCGTCAAGCGCGGCGGCGAGTGGGCAGTCTCAATGAATGAGGAAGACCTGCCCAGCCTGCGCCTCAGCCAGCGCTACCGGCGCATGCTGACGGCCGAGGGCACTGACAAGGAAGTCAAGGACTACGTCAAGGAACGGTTCCGCTCCGCAATGCAACTGATGCGCAACATTGCCCAGAGAAAGAGCACCATTCTGCGCACTTGCGAAGTGATTGTGCGCCGCCAGCAGGATTTTCTGGAACGGGGCGTCGAGGGGCTCCGGCCCATGATGATCAAGGAGGTTGCGGAAGAGATCGGCGTTCACCCCTCGACGGTCAGCCGCGCCGTGGCCAACAAATATGCGCACACTCCGCAGGGCGTTCTCGAGCTGCGGTTCTTCTTTTCCGAGGGATCGAACGGCCCGGAGGGCGCCGACACGCCGTTGCTCGTGCTGAAGAGGAAAGTGAAGAAGCTGATCGAAGACGAAGATCCCCGTCATCCGCTCACCGATGACCAGCTCGCTGCAATGCTGGGCGCGCATGGCATCCAGCTCACCCGCCGCACCGTGGCCAAGTACCGCGAAGACATGAGCATTCCATCCACCCACCAGCGCCGCCGCCGGAACGGGTAGCTCAGTCGTCAGTTGTCAGTGATCAGTCCTGAGTCCGAGGTGTTTACGTTCAACCAGAGGATAACTGAGAGGTCGCGATCGACCAATTTCGGCTTCGCCGCCATTTTATTTGATCTCTGATCGCTGGAAAACTGACCACTGACCACTGATCACTGACAACTGTTCTTCAAAATGCTGTAGAATCCGAATTTCCTCGGCAAGAATTTTAAGCTGAGAGAACGAAAGCGGAGGCTGACCATGGAAGTGGAGTTCACCGCGAGACAAGTGAAGATCTCCAAAGCGCTGCGTACGCAGGCCGAGGAGGGGATGGAACGCATCGCCCGGATTTTGGGCAAGACAGCGCGCGCCAGCGTCACTTTCAGCGCGCAGAGGCACCTACAGATTGTGGAATTGACCGTGCAGGCGCGAACGCAGACCATCGCCGCAGCCGGCAAGGCCGCCACTCCGGATGCGGCGCTTCGCCAGGCGATTGAACACGCCGAGAATCAGGCGCGCCGGTTCCGGGACCGGCGCATGGATGGCAAGCGGCTGCCAAAAGGCGAGAAGGTGCTTAGCGCTCCTCCTGTTGCCCGGCCCAAAGCGCGCGCCGCGCTCGTGGTTTCAGAAGCGGCGGACGGCAAGCCTGCTCCGCGCGCCAGGGCCCGCGCATCAATCGCCGTCCACTCCTTTCCCAACAAGCCGACGGTGGTCGAGCCGCACATCCTCAAGAGCGGGGAAGCCATCGTTCTGCGCCCCATGACCATCGAGGAAGCCGTGAAGGACGCTGAGTTTCGCGACCGCGATCTGCTCATCTTCCATAACGCAGGTGGAGACATGTTTGTGCTTCACCGCCGTCGCGACGGCCAGATGGAGCTGGTGGAGATCCCGTAGGGAAACTCTGAGTAAATCGGCGTCTTGAAAGGGCGCGGCTTCAACTGCCTGGATTCGAACCTGGAGCGATGCTTTGAAAGGGCACGGCTTTAGCCGTGCCGCAAGTAGCAAGATCAACGTGGGCTTTAGCCCCTGAGGGAACGACTGCTCGACAACAAGACTCGCGCTGGGGTTCTTCAAAGCCATTCAAGAAGCTGTCGACTTGAAGCAACCGGGCAGCGAGCCGCGGATGAATGCGCGGTGCGGAACGCCACATCTTCCTCGTGCCTCGCGCCCGCGAAAAGCCCCTGCACTCGATTGAAGAACAGACGTCCTCTCAAACGTTACTTCAGCGTCACTTGTCCCCCCTGAAGTGGTCAGCGGCGCGCCGCAATCACTTCCACTTTTCGCATGTAAGTGGGGCATAGGACAGACTTTGGTTGCACCGGATGCCCGCTTTAGGGGATGGTTGCTACGCTCCACGCGGCATACGATTCTTGCATAAGCTTTCCCGATTTTAGAGCGCGATTGAGCCGCAAGGGAAGCGAGCGAGGATGGGAAAAAATCACCCCCATGGAGACTATGAGTTTCAATCTGCCCGAGAACTCGGACTCCGCTCAGCAGCAGGAAATCCTCGACGCATTGCCGGTTCTTGTTTTTCTTGAGCGGGCGGGTAACGTTGTATTCGCCAACGTCGAAGCGCGGCAGATGCTGGGCTTGGCTGACGAGCCGTGGGTCCAGCGGCCGGTTGAAGACGTTCTGTGGGGGTTGTTCCCCGGAACGGCCGAGCCGCAAACGCTGCTCACAGGAACTAAACGCGGCAGCCCGTTTCATGCCACCCTGCCCGCCAGGAATGGCAGCCTGCTGCCCGTTGAAGGCACCTACTGCATTCTCAATCCCGAGCTTCGCGAGGCCGTAATCGTTGCTCATCCCGGAGGCCGCGAGCAGGCGCCCAAGTCGCGGCTGATGGAAGACGTTCTTTCGAGCCTTCCCGAGGCGGTCGCAATCGTGCACGGAAGCCATGTCCTCTATACCAACCCGGTCTTCACTCAGATGTTTGGATACACCGCCGAGGAAGCCAGCGGCGCCAGTCTGCGCGAGCTGATTGTGCCCGAGACGCGCCAGAACGAGCATGAGCTGCTCGAAAAATCGGTGGACCAGCATGGCCGCGCCACCATTGAAACTGTACGCACCACCAAGGTTGGCGAGCTCGTCGATGTAGCCATGCTGGCCGGACCACTGCTGGTGGATGGAGCAAAGGTGGGCTACGTATTCACCTTTCGCGACATCGGCGACCGCAAACAGACTGAAGCCAAGCTGCAGCACGACGCCATGCACGACGTGCTCACCGAGCTTCCCAATCGCGCGCTGTTCACCGATCGGCTGACCTTGGCGCTCAGCCGCCGCCTGCGCCGCCGCGATCAGACCTGTGCTGTGCTCTTTCTGGACCTCGACCGCTTCAAGGAAATCAACGACACCATGGGCCACGCGGCCGGCGATGTCCTGCTTCAAGCCGTCGCAGACCGGCTGCGCGCGGTGTTGCGTCCGCAGGACTCGGCAGCTCGCCTGGGCGGCGACGAGTTTGCCGTTCTGGTCGAAAACATCCTCTCCATAAGCGATCTCGAAACCGTTGCAACGCGCGTCCAGAGCGAAATGCAGCGGCCCTTTGAAATCTTCGGCAAGCCGATCCAGGCCGGCGCCAGCATCGGCGCGGCCATGGCCGGCCCCGAACACACTACCCCCGAATTGCTCATCCGCGATGCCGACTTCGCCATGTATACCGCCAAGCAGGCGGGCGGCGGGCGCTACGAAATCTTCGACAAGCAGATGGAAGGCCATGTCTCAATCCAGCTCGATCGCGAACGAGAGGTCCGCAATGTGGTCGAGACGCGCCAATTCGAAATCTGGTATCAGCCCATCTACCGCCTGCAGACCGGCAAGCTCGAGGGCTTTGAGTCGCTGTTGCGCTGGCGCCGGGCTGACGGCTCGGTAGACAGCTTCCGCGAGCTGCTGCCCGTGGCCGAAGACACAGGGCTCTCCATCAGCCTGGGCAGGGATACGGTTGAGACGGTATGCAGGCAGTTGCAAAAGTGGACCGAGGAGCTGCCCCAGAGCGATCTCACGTTGACCGTCAATGTGTCGCAACGGCAGTTCTATCATCCCGACATGGTTGCCCAGTTGAAGATGGCTTTGGCGGCGACCGGCGTGGACGCCGCGCGCTTGCTGTTTGAGGTTCCGGAGAGCGCGCTCAACGAGAACCCTGACGCGGCGGTGGCAATCTTGCAGCGCATGGTGGACTGCAATGTGCGCATTGCAGTGGACAATTTTGGCTCCAGCCTTGCGCCGCTCAACCTGCTGGCCCGCCTGCCCATCGATGTCGTAAAACTGGACCCGCGGCTCACCGTCGCGGCGACTTCGACCGGCCGCCAACTGGCAGTCCTGCAGTCGGTCGTTCATCTCGCCCACACTCTGGGAATGCAGATCATAGGGCAGGGAATTGAGACGCCCGCGCAACTGGAAGCGATGTCCCGCATGGGCTGCGAACTGGGCCAGGGCCACCTGCTTTCCTATGCCGTCGACGCAAATCGCGCGCTGCGTCTTGCCGCCGCCGGTTTCTGGACAAAACTAACCGAAGCCTGATCCCGCCCGTTCTTTGGCCCTCCACCGGCGTCACCCCCCACAGGGAATGAAACCAGGTTCGACGATTCCGCAGCTAACCTGCTAACTTGCCATCCCCGCCTCAGCGGGAGCTAGCTGGCTGAATCTGTCGTTTGACACGTTTTCGCTTGCATCGTTCAACTCGCAACATTATCGGAGTCTTCTTATCGGGGTGGGATCGCATGAAGCCCGCTTTCAAGCAAACGAGAAAAAGCTCTACAGTCCGCCTCTTCGGTGTAGCATTTGCCCATGACGCCTTCAAAACGTCCGACCCAGGTCTCTTCGGCGCGCAAAGCGAAAAAGCTCGCCGAGAAATCCAAGCAGAAGGAACTGGTCATCGTGACCGGAATCTCCGGCGCGGGCAAGGCGTCGGCCATCAAGTCATTCGAGGATCTTGGTTTTCACGCCGTCGACAACTTGCCGCTCGAGCTGCTGCCCGATTTTGCCCGGCTGGTTCGCGAATCCGCTGAACTGGAACACGCAGCAATCGTGGTCGACATCCGCGAGGGAGCCACGCTCGACCGCCTTCCCGATATTCTCAAAACCGTCAAGAAGCTTCTGCCCACGCGGGTTGTGTTTCTTGACGCGCAGGACGCGGTGCTGGTGCGGCGCTACTCCGAGACCCGCCGTCCCCACCCGCTCGGCCGTTCGGATACGGTCTCGCGCTCCATCGTCGAAGAGCGCCAACTGCTCGACCCCATCCGCAACGTAGCCGATACGCTGATCGACACGTCGAACTTCAACGTCCACGAGCTGCGCTCGCACATCCAGGCCAGATTCGGCAAGGAAGAAGAGACCAAGCAACTGCTGGTCTCATGCCTGAGTTTCGGCTTCAAGAACGGTGTCCCGCTCGATGCGGACATGGTCTTCGATGTGCGCTTCCTGCCCAATCCGCACTTTGTGCCCGAGTTTCGCAAGAAGACCGGCCAGAACCCCAAAGTGGCCGCATACATTAAAGGGTTTCCGCAGACCGTTGAGTTTCTCGACCGTGTAACCGAGCTGATGCTTTACCTGCTGCCCCACTATGTGCAGGAAGGCAAGAGCTACTTGACCGTAGCCTTCGGCTGCACCGGCGGCCAGCACCGCAGCGTAATGATGGCCGGCGACATCGGCAAGCGTCTAAAAAAAGCCGGCTACCAGGTCAAGGTGCTGCACCGCGATATGCCGCGGTAATGGCTTTAGCACGAATTTACGTCGGCTCGGGACGACCGTTGATGAGAGAATCAGAGCACAGCCGGTAACGATTCAGCCGCTAGTGCGTCTAGAGGAACACGTCGTGCGTCGAACATCCATCACTTGCGTGCTCTTGATCGTGGCGCTTGCCACGTCTGTATCGGGTTGCGTGGCCGGATGGGGCAGTCAGCCCGCTTCTTGTCGCCATCCACGTATCCGGAGCGTCCGGCCAATCCAAACAAATTGTGCATCGAAAAATCCAGGCGCCACAAAGGCCGCAAGGGCCGCGTGCAGCCGCGAGCTGAATTCCCCGCCTGGCACATGTGGTATGCGCAGATTCGTTCAATTTCAGTTTGTGGCCTACCACGCATTCGAGATTTCTATTCCTCTTCGGCGCGCGGCAAACACTATCTCTGCGCCGGGTGAATCCGTGATTATTGTTTCCTCCATCGGCTCGCCCGAGACCGACCGCGGCCCACCCAACTCCTGAAAACCAGCCACGCTCTGCGCATTGAGCTACACGTGCCTCTGCTCGTGCGTTTCTTCCAGCGTTCGAAACATGGTTTTCAAGGAGCTATCATGAAAATTGCCATTCGCATTCTGTTCTGCCTGCTTCTCGCAGGCGCCAGCAACGTTGCCTTCGCGCAAACCAGGCTCACGGTCAGCCAGGCGCTCGACTTCTGGATCACGGCTACTGAAAATCAGGTCGTCCCAGCTGCCGACGCCATGCCGGAGGAGAAATATTCCTTCGCGCCAACCAAGGGCGAGTTTAAAGGAGTGCGCACCTTCGCCCAACAGGTCAAGCACCTGGCCGCCAACAACTATCGCATGGCCGCGTACATTCTTGGCCAGAAACCCACCCCCGACCAAGAGTCCGAGACCGGGCCCGACACGGTCCAATCCAAGGCTCAGATCATGGACTATGTAAGAGGCTCGTTCGCTACGCTGCATCGGGCAGCGGCTGCAATCAATGAAGGAAACATGCTGGAGCCCATGGCTGCCTTTCCAAGCCCACAGCAAAAGACCCGTCTTCAGCTTGCTGAGGACGTAGTGGCCCATTCATTCGATCACTACGGCCAGATGGTGGAATACCTGCGCATGAACGGGATTGTTCCTCCTGCTAGCCGACGGTAAACAGTCTGACAGATCAATAAGCATGCCGGCGGGTGCCCCAGGTTTCCAAGGCGAAACCTGGGCGTCCGGCGGCTTAGGCCGCGGGCTCGCGAGTGGAGGACGATTCCGCGTCGGGCTTGATGTGCTTTTCACCGGAGAGCAACGTCTGCAATTCGGCAGGCAGTGCGGTGAAGGGAACGAATTGCGCCAAATCTTCTTCCGTCAACTCGCGGACTTCGCCGTCGTCATTTGTCAATGGTTTTCGGTTTGCCATACTTGCGTGCCTCCTGATCATTCGCCTTGCGGAAACTGATTACTCGAATTCCGCCAGTTTAGGCTGCGGGTTGCTTTTTCTTCTCTTTGGCAGCGAGCAGCTTCCCGCCTTCAAGGAAAAGGAAGGCGTCGATCTGTTTGAACGTAAAACTCTGAAGACCGAAGTGATCCCGGAATTCGGCCACAATTTTCTTAAACTTGGGATAGTTCCACAGGTCCTTCCGCTTGAATTGCCTGAATCCGTCCTGCATGTGTATTCCTTGATTTCGGAGTTGCCCGAGATACTCGTCTACGCGGGAGTCCCAGATTGGGTAGGATTCAGGCCTGTGAAAGCTGCAGTACTTTGTCGCAAACGAGTAGTGATAGAAGGTCTTTTTGCCCTTCTCTATTATCGAGATTCTGTGGACCAACTCCGGCAAACAGAGGTCGAGGTCGGAGTCGATCTTCTGTCCAACGATGTGGCGAGCGACATCGTAGACAGTCGGATGATCGCCATATGCGCGAATCATCAATGAATAGAGCGTGTTCAAGGTCACGACTTTCAGCAGCACATGGTCAAAATCGTCGTTCTTCGGGTATTTGGTAAAGAGTTCGATCAGCGCGCGGTCGGGGCAGTTCTTATCGGCTCCAAAAAACGCGCACGCTTTCGACACGTTTTCCACAGTCGGCATCGCAAGAAA
>CAZSVJ010000080.1:0-13365 GCA_964610185.1 uncultured Occallatibacter sp.
CAACGCTCTCGACCGATACGGGCGGCAAGGCGTTCTTCGACTCCAACGATTTTGCGCCGGCCTTTGCCCAGGTCGAGCGCGATACTTCCGCTTACTACGCCATTGGGTTCCGCAGCACGGACCCGGCGCGCGACGGCCGCTATCGCAAGCTGACCATCAAGATCAACCGGCCGGGCGTGAAGCTTGAGTACCGGCCCGGCTACTACGCGCCGGCGGACTTTAAGCACTCCGGCCACGAGGACCGCGAGCGTGAGCTTGAAGAACAGTTAGCCAGTGACCTGCCAGCGACGGATATGGCGGTGTATATGGACGCCATGTATTTCCGCCTCGACGAGAATCGTTTCTTTGTTCCGGTTTCGCTGATTGTGCCCGGCTCGCAGATTCCTTTTGTGAAAGGTGGAGACAAAGATAAAGCCACGCTGGACATTATAGGCACGGTGATCGATGAGGTGAAGCGGCCCATCGGCCATGCGCGTGAGACAGTGAAGTTGAACCTGGACCCAAGCTTGCAGGCGCGGCAAAAGAATATTCAATACACCACCAGCTTCAACCTGCCACCTGGCAAGTATCGAATGAAGTTTGTAGTCCGCGAGAATCAGACGGGCCGCATGGGTTCGTTTGAAGCGGAAATTACGCTGCCCGATTTAAGAAAGGTTCCGCTGAAGATGAGTTCCATCGTGCTCGCATCGATGCGGGTGCCGAGCAAGAAGCAAGATCCGCTGGTGCGCAACGGAGAAGAGTATGTGCCCAACATCAGCCATGTCTTCCGCCAGGATCAGCACTTGTATCTGCTGTATGAAATCTATGCTCCGACGCGAGAAAAGTTGGCGGCAAACGCGGCAAAAGGAACCAAGCCGGGCATCGACCTGCTGAGCAGCCTGGAATTGATTCAGGGATCGACGAAGGTCTACGAGACGCC
The DNA here is from genome assembly GCA_964610185.1 of uncultured Occallatibacter sp. Taxonomy (GTDB): domain Bacteria; phylum Acidobacteriota; class Terriglobia; order Terriglobales; family Acidobacteriaceae; genus Telmatobacter. Next base: position 920 of record CAZSVJ010000080.1, read on the forward strand.
GCTGGTGCAGGCCAAGGCGATCAATGTGGAAGGCCGCGATGCGGTGTCGATCGAGTTGGATGTGCCGCTGGCCACGCTCAAGCCTGGCTCCTACCTGTGCCAGCTGAATGTGATTGACGACGCCGGCGGCAGCTTTGCGTTTCCACGCTTCGCGGTGCTGGTGCGGGAGCCGGTCGCTGCTTCTCCAGCTCCCGCAACCTCGAGTTCAGCCGGTGCCGCACAATGAGAGAGCAGCAAGCTGACGTCAGGAGGTCTTCTCCGCTTCACGATAGGGGCAATGACGGCAGCCGGAGTTGCAGCAGGAGCCGCGCTTGAGGTGGTAGGCTGCCGTAAAGACCAGGCACGGACCTTCGAAGTAGTAATCTTCGGGTTCGAGCGGCGCCTGCGGTTTGACGGATGGAGGTTCCTGATCCATGCAGCTATTCTCTCTCGAACGACAATGCTTTGCCGAGCGGTCCTGAAATCGATAGGTAGAATTAGAGCATGACACTCACTGCGCAAGATCGCGCCAGGCGCATCAAGATCATTCTTTTCGACGTGGACGGAGTTTGGACCGACGGCACTATCTGGCTGTTTCCTTTTCCAATTTCCGGAGCCGACGGGATTGGAGCGGATAAGACTGCGACGACCAAAATGATAGAAGTCAAGGGCTACAGCGCGCATGACGGCGCTGGCATGACGCTGGCGCGATTAGGCGGCATGAAGCTTGGAATCATCACCAAGCGCATTTCTGAGACCGTTGCCCTGCGCGCCCGCGACCTCAAGATAGAGTTTGTCTATCAAGGCGAGGCGTTCAAGATGCGGCCTGTGCGCAAGATCATGAAGGCGGAAGGGGTGACGCTCGATGAGATTGCGTACGTTGGCGACGACGTGATCGATCTGGCTGTGATGCGGAAGTGCGGCTTTGCCGTGGCCGTGGCCAATGCGCGGGCGCAGGTCAAGGCCGAAGCCCACTATATAACTCCCAACAAGGGCGGCGAAGGCGCGGCCCGGGACGCAATCGAATTCATCCTTGAGGCAAAAGGCGTTTTGCAGAAGTGCATCGAAGCATCGATCGACGAGAGCAACCCGATTCCGCCTTCGATGGATATTGGCAAGGGCGGAGAGGACTTGCCGTCCAGGCGTTGATTTTTAGAGTAGCCGATGCGAGTAGCGCAACAGACTCGAGAAGCGGATGAGTCAGACGAAATGACAAATGCGCAACCGAAAAAAGCGGTGGTCTTGTTGAGCGGCGGCCTGGACTCTGCCACGGTGCTGGCGATCGCCAAGAGTCAGGGTTTCGAGTTATACGCGCTTTCATTCTCTTACGGCCAACGGCATATCTTCGAGTTAGAAGCGGCGAGCCGCGTTGCCGCCGCGTTCGGCGTATTGAAGCACCGAACCGCGGCCATCGATCTTCGCGTCTTCGGCGGGTCGGCGCTTACCGATGATATCGATGTACCCAAGGGGCGCACGGCCAGCGAGATGTCGCACGGAATTCCGATCACTTACGTTCCGGCGCGCAACACAATCTTTCTTTCCTTTGCGCTGGCGTGGGCTGAGGTGCTGGGATCGAGCGACATTTTTATCGGAGTGAATGCGCTGGATTACTCGGGCTATCCGGATTGCCGGCCGGAGTTTATCCAGGCATTCGAAAAGATGGCCAATGTGGCGACCAAGGCCGGCGTTGAAGGCCGCCAGGCGCTCAAGATTCACACGCCGCTGATTGCGCTCACTAAGGCGGAAATCATTGCGAAGGGAATTGAGTTGGGCGTTGACTTTCGTCTCACCAGCAGTTGCTACGATCCGTCGCCGACGGGCGATCCATGCGGGCAATGCGATTCGTGCCTGCTGCGCCAAAAGGGATTCAGGGAGAACGGAATCGAGGACCCGTTGAAGTACGGTCGAGGATGAGGACCGAGCACTCGTGACTGAGGCAAGTCTGGCTGCATGGCTTCCCATCCATCGAGTCCGCCGCGGCGGACTCGATGGATGGGGCACCCAGCCTTTTTTGGGGACACCCAGCTTTTTGGGGCAGGTCGGCTCGGGTTCATTTGTGTTTCGCTGCGCTGCTGTGAATGGGAATGGTGCCGATGAGTTACGCCGTCAAGGAAATCTTCCACACGCTGCAAGGAGAGGGTGCGCAGGCTGGCCGCGCGGCTGTGTTCTGCCGGTTTGCCGGCTGCAATTTATGGTCGGGGCGCGAGGCGGATCGGGCTGCCGCAATTTGCAACTTTTGCGATACGGATTTTGTAGGCGTGGATGGGCCGGGTGGCGGGAAGTTTGAATCAGCGCAGGCGTTGGCTGCGGCAGTTGCGGAGAAATGGCCCGCGAAATCTTCGGCAGGGAAGAGATTTGTGGTGTGTACTGGCGGCGAGCCGCTTTTACAAATCGACAAGAGCCTGATCGATGCGCTTCATGCATGCGATTTTGAGATTGCTGTCGAGACAAACGGGACAATGGCGGCTCCGGCTGGGCTGGATTGGGTATGCGTCAGCCCGAAGGCGGGGACGGAGTTAGTGCAGAGAAGTGGAGATGAGCTGAAGCTGGTGTACCCGCAAGCTGAAGCTCATCCTAGCGAGTTTTTGACACTTGCATTCAAGCATTTTTTCCTTCAGCCGATGGATGGACCTCGGCGCGAAGAAAATACGGAGCTTGCCCTGCGCTATTGTCTCGATCATCCTCAGTGGCGATTAAGCCTGCAGACCCACAAGATTCTGGGCATTGCATAAGGAAAGCCGATGGAGATATTCAAGGAGTTCTCGATCAAGGCGGCGCACGGGCTGCCGAGCGTTCCGGCAGGGGATAAGAGTGGACAGCCCCACTTCGGATACTCGGCGATCCAAGCCAGTGATACATGATGTTCCTCGCCTCTAGCTCACTAACCCTTTAGCCGCCTCAACCCGCTATGCTAGCGTGAGTGCCGAGATCGCGCTGGCTCAAGGCCCCTTAGTTTCTACTTGGCACGTTGAAATGTGAGGATAGGAATGGCTCTTTCACTTGAGCAGAGCAACTCGAATACCCGCGAACCGGATATCTCAATATCTTATTTACGCTGGTGCTTCGGTTTTTTTGTGGTCTCCGGGTTTTGCGGGCTGGTTTACGAAGTGGTTTGGCTTCGACTCGCCATGGCAAGCTTCGGCGTGACCACGGCCCTTGCTTCCATAGTAATTTCTATGTTTATGGCCGGCCTTGGCCTTGGATCATGGGGCGCGGGAGCATTGACGCGACGGGTTTTGGCCGCCGACGGGCGGAGGGCATTGCGCTTTTATTCCATTGCTGAATTGCTGGTTGGAGTTTCTTCCCTGGCGGTTCCGCTCGAGTTGAAGCTCGGTCGTCTGCTGTTGCAACACTTGGGCAGCTTTGGTGCGTGGCAAACTTCGCGCTACTACATCTTGGCCGGTATTTGGATCGCCATCACGCTTGTGCCGTGGTGTACATGCATGGGATCGACATTTCCCCTGCTTATGGCGGTCATTCGGCAGACCGCCCGGTCAACGTCGGAACGCTCTTTCAGCCACTTGTATATTGCCAACGTTCTTGGCGCGCTTCTTGGCACTCTCGCCTCAGCTTTCGTATTGATTGAGTTGCTGGGATTCAAGGGAACGCTCTATGTCGCGGGCAGTCTGAATGCGACTTTGGCCGTGTTAGCCTTCGCCATAAGCTTCTCCGTCGTCTCATCCCCTTTGCTGGTCTCATCCCCCTCGATTGGGAAGTCTCTTTCAGAACAACCGACGCGACTGAGGCTCTATGGACTTCCTCAAGGCACTATTCTGTTTCTCCTGTTCACAACCGGGTTAGTCACTATGGGAATGGAGGTCGTCTGGATCCGGCAGTTCACTCCCTACCTCGGAAATGTCGTGTATGCTTTCGCCGGGATCCTCGCGGTATACCTGCTGGCCACCGTTATCGGATCGCGGGACTATCGCTCCGGGGCGTCCGCACGCCAGCCTGGGGATAGCGCTTCGGCATGGAGTCTGCTCGCGCTGTTTGCCCTGATCCCATTGATCGGGGTTGATCCCTTTCTACCCTTCGGCGATCTATTCAGCAGCTTGCGTCTCAGTTCCATCGTTCTCTTTTGTGCCATGGCCGGCTTTCTCACTCCCTTGCTGGTGGATTCCTGGTCAGCCGGCGATCCCGATCGAGCAGGAACGGCCTACGCTGTCAATATCGCGGGATCGATTGTCGGGCCGCTTCTTGCCGGCTTCTGGCTCTTGCCCTGGATAGGGGCGCGTTGGGCAATCCTCGTTCTCTCAATTCCCTTGTTTGCCATTGCGGCCCTCATCGTGTTTCGAAAGCAATCCTTCGAGACACCGCAAACTAAGTCCGGTCTCAACCCGAAACTCAAGTTTTCTCTTGCAACGATTGCCGCGATTCTTCTATTTAGCTTGAGCCACGACTACGAAACAAGATACGCGGAACGAGAGGTCCGGAGGGATTACGCGGCTACCGTTGTTGCAACGGGGACGGGTTTCGATCGAAAGCTTTTGGTGAATGGCGTTGGGATGACCTTCTTAACTCCGATCACCAAGTATATCGCCCACCTGCCGCTCGCTTTCATGTCCAGGCCCCCCCGGAACGGCCTTGTGATCTGTTTTGGAATGGGAACCAGCTTCCGTTCAATGCTCTCCTGGGGCATTCCTACCACTGTAGTGGATCTGATCCCAAGTGTTCCCGATTTGTTTGGCTATTATCATGCCGATGCGGCGAGGCTGCGGAGTTCTTCCTTGGCGCATATCGTTGTCGACGACGGACGTCGCTTCCTTGACGATTCAAATGAGAGTTACGATGTCATCGTCGTGGACCCGCCTCCCCCCACACAAGCTGCGGGTTCCAGCTTGCTTTACTCGCGGGAATTCTATGAAGTCATTAGGAAGCATTTGAGCAAGGATGGGATTCTACAGGCTTGGTACCCCGAGGCTATAGGAGATGCGGCTACCACCGTTTCCATAACCAAGGCGCTGATGCAGTCCTTTCCCTACGTGCGAGCCTTCCCAGCGTACGATCGGTTCGGAATTCACTTTCTAGCCAGCATGGAGCCGATACCTCTCACTTCGAGCTCGGTCCTCGCGGCGCGGATGCCGCCTGCCGCAGCTGCCGATTTTGTGGAATGGGGTCCGCAAGCGAGTCCCCAACTACAGTTCGATATGGTCGTCTCAAAGGAACTTTCGCTGCAGGATATAGTTGCCGAGGATCCTCGGGTGCCGGCAATGCAAGATGACCGGCCGATTAACGAATACTTTCTGCTGCGCCATTGGTTTCATTTCTATAGATGGCCTACTTAGGATGCATCGCCAATCACGAAGCCGAATGCTGTACTAGAAGCTATCTCATAAATGTTCTGCAACACGAAAGTCATCCCTCAGCGGCTAAAGCCGAGCGGTCTTTTGCGGCTTTTCTGGCACGACTAAAGTCGTGCCCTTTCAAAAAAGCCATTTATGAGACCAGTTCTAGCGTCTGCGGTTTGCAAGATTCTTGTTCAATCTAAGTGGCCGGCGTGAGTCACGATCTCACGAGCCCTGGGCGACGTAAGAGTAGCACTGCTGCGTCACTTTTCTGCCCGATGCGTCGAGTTTGGCTTCGCGGACGGTGCGCTGCACGTAGATCCACAGATAGAAAATGCTCACGATCAGCAGAATGAGCGGGACTGGAAAACGCTGCGCAGCCGTGAGCATCTGCGCTGAAAGTCCCGCCGCCGGCGCGTGCTGGCTCCGGATCGCATCCAGGAGAATGACACCAGGAACATCTGCGGTTAACACGAACCCTGCCGAATTTACCAGGAGCGCGAGCCAGCCGATCATGCCACCCTCAGCCCAGAGCATGGCGCAAGCGGGAACCGTGAGCAGCAGGAGCTTTGTATCGTGCAGCCGATGGTAGACGGGCAGCATGGAAAGGGCCGCGATTGCAGCGATCGCCAGCCATGTTCCCGCGCGCGAAGGCCGGAATCGGAGCGTGGCAAAAGCCAATACGAGCAGGAGTAGCGCGCATGTGAGATAGCTGGCTGGATTGTAGAATCGCGGATCGTCCCGGAAGCCGCTGAAGACCATTTGCAGACTGACCAGCATATCATTGCCGAATGCCCCCGTTGAAGCTTGTCCAGGGTCGTTTTGGCCGCCTGCCGCCGCGAAAGCCAATACATTGGAGTTCAATTCTCGCAGCCAGAACGGCGCAACGTGCCACACCCACAGGACTCCCGGCAGGCTCAGTGCAACGGTCGCGACGAGGGTCTGCAACGCGCGCCTGCGGTAAACCCCGCCCGCCAATAAGAAATAGAGCCAGACCAGCCCCGCATCGTGCGGCTTGAGCGCGAGGCTGATGGCAAGACAGAGAATCCCGGCGAGAACAAACCGGTTTCGAATAAAGCACCAAACGGCAACCGCACAAAGGCCGATGGCAATTCCAGCCGCATTGCTCACAGCGACGATCACTTCGCTGTTGGCGAGAACAAAGGCAATCAGGACTCCGGAAAGAACCGGCGCGTAATCCGCCCCTAGATCCCATATTAGAAACGAGGCGAAGGCAAGGCTTCCAACGGTTAGCGCCAGCCAGATCGTGTGCGCGGGCCCCCACGGTAGCATCGCAAAGGGAGTTGTGAAAGCGAATGCGGTGGGCGGATACAGATATCGCGTCACAGTTTGGAGATCCTTCTCGGTACCCAACCAGCCGATAGCTCCCTCTGCTCGATATATGCGCAGTACTTCGCTCTCATTGTATGGGTCGCAATGCTGAATAAGGCATTTTGCGGGATAGTAAACCACCCTGAAATCCCCCGCGGGGACAGAGTAGCTTCTCTCCGCGGAGAGGCCTAGCAACATAAACATCACGATTCCGAGAAGCAGGAAAACCAGGCCGTCGAGCCGCGCCCTCTCCATATTTACCCTCTCACTGTCTTCTCTTCGGGAGCGGATTGAGCGTCCAGCCATCGATTGGAATCCCAGGTCGCGTATGAGAAAGGTATGCGTGCCTGATATCTGGAATTCGAGTTACGATTCCCAACCCGATCTCACGAGCCCTGCGCGACCTGGGAGTAGTATTGCTGAGCCACTTTCCTCCCGGTCGTTCCGAATCTCGCAACGCGGACGATGCCCATTCTGTTGGCGACGAAGCTGAACGTGGTGGCCAGAACTCCGAAGCCATACATCACGCTGCGCTTGAAGTTGATGGAGGAGGCTTCGTCAAAATACTTGGTGGGGCAGGAAATCTCGCCAATCTTGAAGTTGAAGGCAACGGCCTGGGCGATCATCTGGTTGTCGAAGACGAAATCGTCCGAGTTTTCGAGCAGCGGCAGAGTCTCAAGCAATTCGCGCGAGAAGGCGCGAAATCCGGTGTGGTACTCGGAGAGCTTTACGCCGAGAAAGAGATTTTGAAATGCGGTGAGCAGCCGGTTGGCGACATATTTATAGAAGGGCATTCCGCCCTTCAACGCGCCCGCGCCAAGGATCCTTGAGCCGAGGACCATGTCATAAACACCGCTGGCGACCATGCCCGCCATGGCCGGAACCAGCGATGGCGTGTACTGATAATCGGGATGGACCATGACCACAATGTCCGCGCCTGCCGCCAATGCCTCGCGGTAACAGGTTTGCTGATTGCGTCCATAGCCGTAATTTGCATCGTGGACAAACGTCCGGACACCGAGCCGTCTGGAAAGGCGCGCGGTCTGGTCCTTGCTCGAGTCATCGACGAGGATCTTGATGTCGACCACGTCGGAAAGCTCCTGGACAGTCTTTTCCAGGGTCTTCTCGGCGTTGTAGGCCGGCATCACAACCGCAATTCGCTTCCCGTTGATCAAAGTCTCAACTCCTGGTATCGGCATCCCTATGCCTGATATCGGCAGTTGAATCACCTTGCATCAGGGGTCAACTGCGTAGGCACCGGGTACGGGGATACTGTTGCCGGCAGCGTGTCCATTTCGACCAGCCACACCTTCCGGTCCCGATAATACTGAATCAATTGCAGATTATCGGCGGCAGACATGTCGTTTGCCCATACGACTTTGGAGCTATCGATGTCCGCGGCGTTGTAGACCCACTGGTCCAGAGACTCCCTCTTGTCTGATGCCCGAACCAGAACGAGTTGTTTTTCAGGGAGATGTTCGAGGCCGGCCTCAATCTGCGCTCGCTCGGTTCCGTAGCGGTCGGGACCGTACCAGTTGGCAGACCAATTGCTCGCGGGCCATTCCGGAACGGCCAGATGGAGCGGCACGTTGAACAACCGAACGGCAGCCAGGACAACACAGAGCGCTACGGTAATTCTGACCAACTGTAGACCAACGAGCTTGCCTTCAGGAGCCCAAAGCCTGAGGTGGCGCATGGCCTGCAAGCCAATGGCATAGAAGGCCGCGGTGAAAGCCGCCACGTAATGAGGAAGTGCGTAGATCTCGATCAACATACCGGCGCATAGAATGAGGACGCACACAACCAGAAAGCGGATGCGGCGATCGAGCAGGACGCGGCGTAGCATGATGAGCGGGAGAAACAATGCGGGGCCGGCATAGAACAGCATCGCAATGGTAGCGTTCAGCAGAACGTGAGGGACAAAGCCGGACAATGAATGTGCCTTCTTGAATTCCGTCAGCTCGGGGCCATTGTAAAACCTGCGCATTGACTCGAGCCGGTATTGCGGCTCGGGGCGCAGGGACTGCCAGACGTAATACGGCGCTACAGCATATTGAGCGCGATTGAGGGTGTAAGGAAGCGTGGTTGGGCTGCCGAATGCGCGGTAATCGTAGTAGCCGAGCCAGGCTACGGAAGCGATGACGACCAACAGCGGCAGGGCGGCACGGCGTATAAGGACACCGGACGCCGGGCGATTTTTTCCAAACAACGCCCAATGACCGAGCACGAAAGCGACCGGGATACAAAGCAGCATTCCCTCGTAGGGGCGAGTAATCACTTGAAGCGCGATGCCGATGCCCATCAGGATCCCGTAGCGGGGCCTAACTGTCTTCATGAGTCGCGGCAGCGCGCCGAGGATCAGCGCGCCACCGAGAGCGGTAACGAGCGCGCCGCCGGAGTAGGAGTTAACCCAACAACTGAAGAGCCCCAGGCGGATCACCGCCAGTATTCCTCCCAGAAGCGCCCACGATGGCGGGAGCCAAGCCTGTAGCATCCAGCAGATCGCGGCGCACATGAGCGCGCTCGCGATCAACTGGCCGAACCATGGGTTTCCGAACAGCACCTTGCCCAAGGCGAGGACCAGCCCCTGTCCGGGAAAGTACATGGACATATAAGTAGGCACCATCGAGATATGGATGGATTCAAAATGAGTCCACATTGCGGGAGTCGGGTTGGTGAGCCGTCCGTGGGCGAAGGTATCGGCCGCGAGGAGAAAGCTGAAGTCGTTGGGGATAAACGGCAGCGGGATGGGGCAAATAGGAATCAGGGCAAGCCGCAAGAGGAGAGCGGCGAGGCCGACGGCCGCGACCGACAGCCCTTTTCTCCGAGCCAATTTGACGAATGGACGTTCGATGCGCGAAAACAAGGCGGAGCCGAGCCCGGGCACGATAAATGCCAGGGCTGCGAGGATCGCCGCAAGGCAGCCTTCGATCAGCCCCAACGAAGCAGCGGTATTGCCCTGAGTCGCGGACACAAGCATATAGGTTTAATTATGCAGGAGGCTTATGTGAGGCAATCGCGGATGCATGGTGAAAGCAAGCCAACGCCTCAGACTGGTTAAGGACAAGAAGCATGACGAGTGAATCATGTTTCCGGTCCTCGGTCAGGTTCAGATGCAAGGCAGAGTCCGTGCGTGATGGCAAACAACATTGCGGCGCGCGGCGCCCCCAAAAGGGCAAAACCGGATGCGTGCGGCCCCAACCTTTCCTCAGAAAGGACTAGCCGATTCCGGTGCTGATGTTGTTATATTGGCCGACAATAGCCGCGCCCACACCCTGCATGGCGCTGATTGCGGCTAAGGAGAGCAGAGCAACAACAAGGGCGTACTCGACCATATCCTGGCCTTCTTCGTGGTTCTTCAAATCCTGGGACTTCAAATACAGTTTGAGCAACAGAGTGTTCATCGTTGTTTCTCCGTCGGATGATCTTCCCAGCCTTACGCCGGGCACTATTCGCCGGTGCAACTGAGCCGCCGATTTCGCCATTGCGAACGTGCGCGGGATTTCTTGAGAACCAGGCACACAGAAGCCTGGGGATGGAATTCCGCCCCGGCCGTGATCCCAGTCAAGATCGTGGCGAGGGGCCTTCAATTAGGCGATAGAGTCGCAAGACGCTGCCGCAAGGTCATTGTGTATTCAAGGCAATGAACAGCCAGGTCCAAGACCAGGAACACAATGACAGGAAGCAGTTCTGCGGTTGCAAGCAGAGGTTGAAAAACAAGGGAGAGTGCGTGATGGCAAACAATCTTGCGGTGCGCGGCTCCCCCCCAAAAAGAAAAGCCAGATGGTTGCGGCCCCAACCTTTCCTCAGAAAGGACTAGGCGATGGTTGTGCTGACGGCGTTGAATTTGGCGGTGATAGCGGTGCCTACACCAGTTACAGCGGTGACGGCGGCCAAGGCGATGAGAGCAACAACCAAGGCATACTCGACCATGTCTTGGCCTTCTTCGTTGTTCTTCAGTTCCTGGAACTTCACATACAGCTTGAGAAAGAGGTTATTCATTTTGAGTTGTCTCCGTAGGTTGAATTTCCCAGCCTCGGCCGGGGCACCCAATCTATTGCAAGCGGTGCGCCACTCTCGACCAAGGTTACTTGTCTTTATAAGTCAATAACTTACTAACTGGCCTCTCCTTGCATAGCTTATTGCGGTGTAAACGGCTGTACACAGGGCTCGTAGAATAGGTCGGCATTGTATACATTTCATGCTGGGATAACTTCTGGTAATTAGGCCAAGCCGGGCCGCGAGACTGAAGGCAACGTAGCAGTGTTGACCCCAAATGATTCCGGATTGGAGTCTTTCATTCGGTTCTCGAAGCCCGTTCGCAAAAGCGTAGTAAGTCGGCCTTGGCAGCACATGAAGCCGTGAAAGAGGGCGCGGGATGACCGTCCCAACAACTGGTAGAATGGTGCTTATGTCTACCACCAGAGCGGATTTGCCTGCGGCGGATTCAGTTCCAAAGATCGTAGAGCTGTCGATCGCAATTGTGAGCGGGCTTGCGCTTGTGATTGTGGCCCTGTTCACGTGCGTTGCGCCGCTGGCAGGCAAGATTGCGGGCGAGCGCGATTTTGTCGTCTATTGGGCGACCGGCCAACTGCTAGTCCATCGCTCCAATCCTTATGACGCGGCCGCCTTGGGGCCGATCGAGCGCGCTGCGGGGCTACCGACCGGGAACGTTGTCGGCTTCATGCGTAACCCGCCCTATGCGCTGCCTCTGGCGCTGCCGCTGGGCCTGGTGAGCTTGCGGGTGGGAACGCTGCTGGGGTCCCTCGTGCTGATAGCGTCCCTGATCGGTTCAGTGCATATGCTATGGCAGATGTTCGGCCGCCCCAGGAAACCATTGCATTGGCTTGCCTATTCTTTTGGGCCGGCGACGATCTGCCTGCTCGCCGGGCAGACCGCGATGTTTGCGCTGCTGGGACTCGTGCTGTTTCTGCGCCTGCATCGTACTCGCCCATTCCTGGCTGGAGCGTCGCTTTGGTTGTGCGCGCTGAAGCCGCACCTGTTTCTGGCCTTCGGCGTTGTGCTGCTGGCGTGGATCGTCGTGGAGGGAAGTTACAAGATCCTGGCCGGCGCGGCAGTCGCCTTGGCTGCGAGTCTTGCCGCCACCTACTTGATTGACCCGCGGGCCTGGAGCGAGTACTCGCAAATGATGCGGACCGGAGGAATCGAGAAGGAGACGATTCCTTGCCTGGGCATCGCGTTGCGGTTTTGGCTGAGCCCGCAGTCGCTGTGGCTGCAGTTCTTGCCCGCCATGCTGGGCTGCGTTTGGGCGCTGACTTATTTCTGGCCGCGCCGTCATACCTGGGATTGGCTGAAGAACGGCAGTCCGGTGATGCTGGTTTCGATCGTTGTGGCGCCGTTCGGCTGGGTCCTCGACCAAGTGGTTGCAATACCGGCCCTGCTCGAAGGCGCGTATCTTACCCGCTCCAACACCATGCTGGTCATTCTGGCGATTCTCAGTGGTCTGGTCTTGATGGAGGCGTTCTGGGGCGTCGGCTATTTTTCACCGGTCAATCTTTTCACCGCGCCGGCATGGCTGGCATGGTATTTGATTGTCTGCGCTCTTGCCGCCAGGCAAAAATCCGCCAAGCAGCCAGCTTGATCGTCATCCGAATGCGGCGCGAAAGGGTTGCCCGGTAGAACCGAATGCCGCCAGCGGGAGGATTCCTAATCCACTTTTATCCCACCTCGTCGCCCCGAAAATAAATTCGGATTTCTCCTTGACTAAGGATTAATACTTGTTTACTCTATGCCTGTATCAAATAGGCATATGACTGAAACTACATCTCGCGATCTGTTTCCCGGCGCACTCGAAATGATGATTCTCGAGTCGCTTCGCCGCCAGCCTGC
>CAZSVJ010000081.1:0-13326 GCA_964610185.1 uncultured Occallatibacter sp.
GTGAAGGGCCGCGCCGCCGCGCCGCCGGCGATCTGCTGCATCATCGGCGTTTCCACTTCGAGGTAGCCGCGGTCGTCGAAAAACTTGCGCAGCGCGCGCAGCACCTTGGCCCGCTTGACGAAAACTTCGCGGCTGTCCAAATTGGTGAACAGGTCCACATAGCGCTGGCGGTAGCGCAGCTCCACGTCGGCAAGGCCGTGAAATTTTTCCGGCAGCGCCAGCATCGCCTTGGCAAGGAACGTCAGCCGCTCGACGTGGATGGTCAGCTCACCGGTCCGTGTGCGGAACAAATAACCTGTAGCCCCGATGTGGTCGCCCAGATCGAGCAGCTTGTAGAGCGCAAATCCCTGCTCGCCCACCGCGTCGAGCCGGACGTAGATCTGTAGTCGCTCGCCGCCTTGTTGAAGTGTCGCGAAGCCGGCCTTGCCTTGCGCCCGAATGGCCATGATGCGGCCTGCAACGGCCACGGTCACGCGGTTCGACTCAAGCTCCTCGGACTGCGCTTCGCCCCACTTGGCGCGGACTTCAGGGATGGTATGCGAGGCAGGGAACTGGTTAGGATAGGCGGCCTGTCCCAGCTTCTCGATCTCTCTTAATTTGGTCTGGCGCAGCTCAAACAGACTGCGCTCGAACTCCGAATCGAACACGATGATTCCTTCCATGCTTAAGGGCTAGCAGCCTGTGGCAAAAGTGCAAATTGCTTGAAAACATTCCTCAGGGGCTAATGCCCGAATTTGTAATCAAGCATCTACGGCATCCGCCGCGGCGGAAGGCCGTGCCCTTTCAAAGCCCGACTTTCGCCACGGGCGACTAAGGGCAACGCCCAAAAGGGAAGTATACCCGCTCGATGGTCCGCGCTGTATGCTGAACAAGACCTGCAATGGCCTTCAACCGCCCCATTCCGAACTCGAAACCGCACGCGAAGTTGTCGAGCGGCATTGGGGCCATCGCGGAAGCCGAAAAGCTGATGCAGATCGCGCTGCTGCTGCCCTCGGCGGCGGTAATCGGATGGCTGGCTGGCGCGTTTCTAGACCACAAGCTGCATCAGTCCTGGATTGCGATTGCCGGGATCGTCTTTGGGTGCATTTCCGGGCTGGTTTATGTGATCCGGATGGCGATGGCTGCCGAGCGGGAATCCCGAACCGGAAGCGACGCCGGCGAAGAGACCGGCAAGGGAAGCCTCAAACCATGAGCGAGCCAGCCCAGCCTGTTGTCGATATCAGCAGCAACGCGATGGAAGCTCTGTTCAAGCGAGCTATCCGCAACACGCTGATCTTAGGGCTGGTTGCGGCGGTGGTGGTGCTCGTCGCGTCCGGCTGGCGGGATGCGGCAATGCTGGTAACCGGCACTCTGATTTCGGCGGCCAGCATCTTCGAGTGGCAGCGCCTGGTCCGCGTAATCAATGCCAAGCTCGACAACCAGCAGACGCCCCGGAGCGCTCCGGCGGTGGTCATCTTCTTTGTGCTCAGGCTCACCGTCTTTGCGGGGGTCATTTATGGTAGCCTGAAGTGTTTCCAGGGTTCTGTTATTGCGCTTCTTTGCGGGCTGGGGTTGGCAGCAATGGCCATCGGCTGGGAAGCGATAAGGATGCTCCGCGACTGACGGTCGAGCGGGGGGTACAAGGCCTGGAGGCGGAAGGAATCAAGTTTTCATGCCGGAATCATTTGCGCTTGTCCGTTTGCTGAATGACCTATTCGGGGGCATTGAGGTCAAGGCTTTTCAATCCATCGGGCTGGCTGCGGCCGATGCCGCTCAGCAGGCCGTCAAGGTTAATCAGGCGCTTGGGTTGGAACTGCTGGTTGTCGCCGGCATGGTCGCCTTCTTTGTTCTCGTGCGCCTGACCCTGTCGGTGGAAAAGCCGAATCCGGCGCAGCATGTCGCCGAAATCGTCAACCAGCTCGGCGGCGATTTGGGCGAGCAGATTATCGGCCATGGTTACGAGCGCTTCCAGGCTTTTTACACCGGCATTTTTCTCTTCGTGCTGATCAACAATCTGCTGGGGCTGATTCCCGGCTTTTCGGCTCCCACCAGTTCGCCGTGGGTCCCATTGGGACTTGCCGTGCCGACGTTCCTCTTTTACAACTACCAGGGCTTCCGCGCGCAGGGCGTGATTGGCTACATCAAGCATTTTTGCGGGCCTATCTGGTGGATGGCCTGGCTGCTGCTGCCCATTGAGCTCGTCTCTCACCTGGCGCGCATGTTATCGCTTACCATCCGTCTTTACGCCAACATGTTTGCCAGCGACATGGTCACGCTTGGATTCTTCTCGCTCATACCTGTCGGCGTACCGGCCATATTCCTCGGCCTGCACGTTTTTGTATCGATCATCCAGGCTTTTGTCTTCATGCTGCTAACCATGATTTATCTTTCGCTGGCGGTTTCGCACGAACACTAGGTTTCAGTTTCAAACATCTCGTCGACGACGAAAAGAATTCGCCGGAGAGCGCTTCCGCTCCGGACAAACAACGGCCGCAAGCGTGAGGGGGCCAGCACGGTGAGCCTCAACCACCCACTGGCGGCCAAAATTCAGGGAAGCAGGAGAAATATGAAGAATCTTCAATATGTGTTTATGACCCTCGCGGTCTTGTGCTTCGCCATGCCGGCTTTCGCGGATGGCGGCGTGTCCACCATCAGCCTGGTGCCGATCGGCGCGGGCATCGGAATGGCTCTGGCCGCGGGTCTCTGCGGTCTGGGCCAGGGCAAGGCAACCGCTTCAGCTTGCGAAGCGCTGGCCCGCAACCCCGGCGCGCGCGGAGGCCTGATGATCTTCCTGGTCCTCGGCCTGGCCCTCATCGAATCGCTCACCCTGTTCACCCTGGTCATCATCCTCATCAAGGTGAAGTAAGGCTGGCTTCAAAACAGCAGATCGGCCCCATCCACGTGGGTGGGGCACGGTTTTGTTTGGAGTGAACCCCAATTCACTACCGGCTGGCTTGGGCCGATCCTCCCGGACCGGCGCGTAGCATCTGGATGGCCTGCTTGTAGCTCAGGCCTGTGGCGACCGGAGAGAACTGGCCATAGTCCTGCACGGAGTCGGAGTTCTTGGTCTTCCAGAGCACGCGCCCGTTCATCTTCAAATGTAAGTGCACGATCCGCCACTGATGCCCGCCCACATCCGCCTGATCGATCTGCACCCAGCCGCCCTTGTCCAATTCGCCCAGAATGCCCCAGCCGAAGTCCTTGTCCTGTTGCAGGCTGCCTGCGAGGCGCACCACGCGCTCCTGGGCGGGGTCGATCCATATCTCGCCGGCCATCGCGGTCAGAACGCCTGTCTCCAGGTCAGGCGGCGAAAACCGCGGGTTGGGCTTGAAGGTAAACTTCTCCACGGTCCCGGTGGCGGCCGTGCCCGTCCCCGCAAATTGGTAGAGGAATGCTGCCGGCAGCACGCGCAGCACCTTCATGGCGCGCGCCGTGTCGCTGTCCTCGCTCTGTTTGCGATGCTGCTGGAGACTTGGATTGTCGAGCAGCGCTTCGAGCCGCGCCTGCTCCACCTGCTCGTCGGCCGGGCTCAACGGCTGGTCGTTGATCTGCAACAGGCGGGCCACGTCGCCCTCCGCGGTCTCCACAATCTCCTTGGTTGATGTCAGACGCGGACTGGATTTGCGCAGACGATAGCGCATGGGGTGGCTCGGATGTGCGTATTCCTCTGCGGCGCGGGACTCGGTGGCGAGCGCCCGCTCCACCAGCGCCTGAGCCTGAATCGGCGTAAGAGCGCCCGGTGCGGACGAAGCTGTTTGAGCCCTGGCCAGCACAGAGAACAGTTCGGCCCACATCAAGAGAAGAACGAGAGTCAACGGCCTGCGCATGAACATCAGTTTAACGGTCGCGATCAATTTAGCGGCACGTGGCCCCTGTCGTTCGCCGCAGTTCGCCATGCACTGTTAGACGCGGTGGCCCCTAGCGGGTTTCCCGGATTGGTTCGAGCGGTTTGAATCGAGGCGGCCCGTTTGCGTATAGTTCGGGCAGGGCCTTGTTCTGGCCCGCGGAAGGGACAAGACCATGGCAGTGGAGAACGCTCCCGCTCGAATCGGCAAAACCGTCGTGATTTGCGGCGAAGTGAAGGGCAGTGAAGACTTGATCGTGGACGGGCGCGTAGAGGGAACCGTCACCCTCTCCGAGAGCCGCTTGACGATTGGACCCAATGCAGACGTTGCCGCCGACCTCAGCGCCAAGGATGTGCTGATTTTGGGCCACGTGAAAGGGAATGTGCTGGCCAGCGGCCGCGTGGAACTGCGCGCCGGGTGCAATGTGGAAGGCGACATTCGCGCGCTCCGCCTCGCGGTTGAAGATAACGCGGTCTTCCGGGGCCGGGTTGACTTGACGCAAACCGCGGCCAAGACGCATGAGGTTGCGCACGCGCCGCAGCCGGGCCTCATTTTTTAAAACTACGCCGCGATTCGGTCTCGCAGGCGGAAATCTGTTTGACCGCAGGGGGATGTCGGGTTGCTTAGCCGTTTGTTTGAAAAGAAGCATGAGACCGGCCTTGCCGTTTCCACTACTGGATTTAGCGGGCCTAGAGTGCCGCGCTACTCCAGCGGTTGGGCGGCGTTGCGCAAGCGGCTTCTGGCTGAGCCTGGGCTTTCCATTATCGACACAGGATATACGTCGCCCGCCAATATCAACTACCTCACCGGGCTGGGCCATAGCATTTTTCTTGCCGATCTTGTCCACGATGCCTGCACGGAAAACTGGCAGAACGGCACGGATGAAGACGGCAATCCTGTTTGGAATATCAGCGGCTTTCTCGAGCACTCGCTCAATTTTGCCGGACGCAAATTTGACGTTGCGCTGCTTTGGACGGATCTCGACTACCTGCCAGAACCGCTGGTAGCGCCGGTGGTCGCGCATCTGCATTCGGCGATGAATCCGGGCGGGCAAGTGTTGGCCTTTTTTCACACGCGCACCAACGGTGAGGAAACCGTTCACTGCCGCTTTCATGTTACCGCGGGCGAGGATGTGGATGTGCAGCTCGCGGAGCCGTTTCCTATCCAGCGCGCGTTTACCAACCGCAGCATCGAGCGTCTGTTTTCCGGCTGGTCCGGCCATCGGCAGTTTTTGGCCAAAGACAGCGTCTCCGAAGTTATCATGACTCGGTAGATCGTGCACTATCCCCGCGGAGGAAACATGAATTCATTGAAAGGAACGCGCATTACCTGGCTTGGCCATGCGACGGTGCTTGTTCAGACCGCTAAAGGCACTAACATTCTTATCGATCCATTCATTGCTAACAACCCTAAGTACCCGAAAGACTTTCTGCTGCCGTCGAAGATTCACTATACCCTGCTGACTCACGGCCACGGCGATCATATCTCGGATGTAGTTCCAGTGGCGTCGAAACATGGTTCCACCGTGGTGGCGATCTACGAACTGGCCGACTATGTGGCGGGTAAGGGAGTGGCCAATACGATCGGGATGAATCTTGGTGGAACCGTGCAACTGGATGACGTGGCTGTCACCATGGTCGAGGCCAAACACTCCGCCGGGGCCCAGGATGAAAAAGGAACTCACTATGTTGGAGTCGCCGCCGGTTATGTCTTGACGATTACTGACGGGCCTGTGCTTTATCACGCCGGAGATACCGCGGTCTTTACCGACATGAATCTGATTCGTGAGCTTTATCATCCCGAGCTTGCCATGCTTCCGATCGGCGGGCATTTCACGATGGGGCCGAAGGAGGCCGCGCTGGCGGTTAGTTTCTTGAAGCCGGCGACCGTGCTTCCCCTTCACTTCGGCACATTCCCGCCGCTCAAGGGCACTCCCAAAGAACTGATCGCGCTGGTCGATTCCAAGGTCCACGTCATCCAATGCGCGCCTGGGGATTCTATCTAAAGTAAACGCCACTACCTTCTGGCTGGCAAAGAAAATGGGCTGGCGACTAAGCCAGCCCATTCGTATCCGCGGGTGCGGTTACTTACCCGCCGACTTTTTTTGCTCAGCCCAGCGCCGCTTCACGGCTTCGGCAATGCGCTTCCGGCCTTCAGGGGAGAGGTTCCTCTTTTTCTTCCTGCCCCGTTTCTTTGCGGCGGGGGCTGCCGGAGCCTTCTTGGCCTTCGGCGCCGCGCCGCCACTTAGCACGGCTCGCGCCTGTTGCAACTGAGCGATCTGCCGATCGATCTCCGCCAGAATATTCGAAACTCCCACAATTCCTCCTGTTAGTTCTTTATAAGTGGCGCAATTCCCAAGCTGCCTAGGTGAAAAAACGCGACCGGGTCAGCCACTTGTCCTTGAAACACAATACGCAACTGTAAACTCTTTTACAAACAAAAAATGCACAAATACCCCGTTTAGAAGCACTCATACACAGACAACGGGACTATCTCAAAACAAAGGCGATTAACATCGGCACACCTAACCGCCGATTATAAGCGCATCCGGAGTTCTACTCAGAACTCGATGTCTTTGACGAGGACTTAGGTGTTGGAATTCCAGGTGCGGTCGGCGCTGCCGTGAGGTTGGAAAGCGCCTGTCCGCCGAGTCGCATGGACGCCGGGGATTCGGCCGCGCGATAGTTGCGCAAATCGCGGAGTATCTCCTGCTTCTCTCGCGCATATTGGCCGGCCAGCCGTGTGAGCGCATAAGTGATGATGTCGCTGTGGTGCAGGTCTGACACTGAGGGATCGCGGCGCATGTTCAGCCACAACCTATGCACCAGTTGCACGTCGTCGGGGCTGAGGTTGGGCGCGTGCGGCCCGATGTAAAACACCTTCACCCCGCCGCTGGCATCGATCACATAGAAATTGAATTGGCGCTTGGGTTCGGGCAGAGCCTCCCAGGCCTGTCCCATGTAATAGGCCTGTTCCTCGGCGGTCAATTTGCTTGAAACTCCGGAAACAACTGAATCCACCTCCAGCGAGTTTGCGCCCTGCACAAGCGCGGCGAAGACATCTCCGGCTGGAACCACCAGCAGCGATACTTTCTTACCGAAGCTTTCTGCGACCGAGACGGCCTTGGTGAAGATCATCTGCTCATGTTCGCTGAAGTTCTGATCCTCCGCGCTTAAAAACTCCGGTCCGCCCACGCCCATCATGCGGACGCTGATGACCACAATGTCCTTTTCGTCGGTATTGGTGCGGGAGAGCGTCCACTTGAGCGCCAGCGGATTGGCGGCGTCGCGCATGGTCACCATGATGGCTCCAGGACGAATGGCCGTTGATTCGCGGCTGATTGTGTCCTGATGCTCCAGTTGAAAGTGATCCTTCATCTGCCGCGCGGTGATCGCGTGCTTGCGCAGATTCTGCCGCTCTGAAATGGTGAAGATCACAAAGAAAGCCGCGGCAAATACACAGCCGCTTACCGTGGCGACCGACTTGGTGAAGAGATTGACGACCGCTATCGAGAAAAGCACCATGAACACCGAGAGAAGCCCGATGGGAATCTCGGTTTTGCCGATGCGAATATTTGGAGGAACCTTCCAGCCGCGTTCGCCGTGATACTTCCAGCGCAAAACCAGCATGGCCAGGCTGTTGAAAGTGAACGACCAGATGACGCCGAATGCGTAAGCCTCGCCCAGTGTAATCACGTCGCCCCGGCTGGCGACGATGGTGATCATCTGCAGAATGAATACAAGATTGATGATGCGATGGCTGGTGCCGAACTTATCGTGCGGCTTGCGAAACCAGTCGGTCAGCACGCCGTCTTCGGCCACGCGCATCAGCACGCCGGTAGAGCCGATCATTGAGGTGTTGATGGCCCCGGACAGGATAAGGAACCCAACCAGCACGACGAAAATGCGGAATGCGATGCGCCAGAAAAGCGGTCCCACCATGTACATGGCCAGGCCGGCGATCAGGTTGTCCTGATAGATATGCGTGCGCTCCCACGTCGGGATCAGCATGGAGGCCAGCAGCGTTGCGCCGCCCGTAAAGATCAGGCTGTAGATGGCAATCACGATGGCCGCGCGCTTGAGGTTCTTGAGCTTGGGATGCTCAATCTCGCGATTGACCTGCGCCAGGCTTTCTTCGCCGCTCATGGCCAGAACCGAGTGGCCAAAGGCCATGAGAATGCCAAACAGGCCAAGCACCGGCACGAGCGGCGTTCCCTTGAGGAAACCCAAGGCGTCGGTGCTGAACTTCAGATGCGATGGCGTGGGCGGAGGAGGCAAGTGAACTCCGCGCACCATCACAGAGAAGACGCCCCACAGCAACAACAGAATCACCATCACCGTGGTAATCTGCATGACGCGCAGCGCCTTGCCGCTGGACTCCTCGATGCCCTTGATGTTCTGCCACCAGTAATAAATGGTCACCACGGCTGCAAAGACCGCCGAGGTGTGGTTCATGTCGAACTGAAAGGGGACGTTCTGCGAAGTCATTAGTGCCGGAGGAAGCCAGTGGCTGGTGTTTGCCACTACCAACAGCTCATTCATAAGGCCTGTAATATATTGCCCGGCCGAAACGCCGGAAATCGGTCCGGTAAGAATGTAATCGAACATCAGGGCTGAGACGCTTAGTTTGGCGAAGGTGCCGCCCAGGGCCTCCTTCACCACGCGATAGACGCCGCCGCGTGTAAACATCGAACAGCTCTCAACGTAGACCGCGCGAACCGCGAAGCTGAACAGCATGATGGCCAAAATGAACCATGGCGCTGCCGCGCCCACAGCTTCCTCGGCAATGCCCCCGGCATAAAAGGCGGATGAGCCTAGATCGCAGAGCACGATGGCCGCCGCCCGCCAAAACGAAATAAACGTGAGCATCACGGAGGACGCCACGATGAGGCGAACACGGTTGGAGGGTGGCGCAACGGTCGTTCTGGAAGATGCCATCTTGGTGATGCCGGCGCGTTGGCCGGCGCTTCAAACTCGAGAGAGCGATATCATCGCCGGCCCTGCCGTGAGTCTATTTTGGAATGGAACGGGAGTCAACTCACGATATAAGGATCGTATAAAGATCGCGCGAATAGCCGAACTTAATCTTTACCGAAAAGTTCCTTGCCGTCTTCCCAAAAGCTGATCAGCACGACCACCGCCGAGCCGGCCAGGCCGACAAAAAACATCCACGTAAGGATACGCATTCCCAAAATCGCCAATAGCATATCGAGATTGTAACCTGTTCTGGATTTCTGGGCGACTCAAAACTTCCAATGCCCAAGAGAAGGGAATAAGTTTGCATAGTGCGTCAGTTTGAAGGGTACGGGCTTTAGCCCGTACATAAATCGAGCAGAATGATCCGGTCTTCAGCCCCTGAGGAAGGTTCCTTCAGACTGACCCGCTGCCACGGCAAGCGGTAGTGTCCTAATTTGAAAACATCACCCTGAAATTGTGGCAAGCAACGTGCTACGAATCCATTCAGAAGAGGTCTGGTCTTTCGCCTTCGCTGCGCCCTCGATTGCTAGACGTTCGCTCGGCGTCACCCGGACGCGAAGCATCACGGCCTTAGCGTTTCCCTTGGGTAGCGGTGGGCGTCCAGGCTTCTTAGGCTTCGGCTGCTTGGGCATCTCGATACTCCTGAATGATGGCGACTCTGACAGCGGTTTTCGGCGATTGAGATTTGCTTGTCGGTGCTGAGTACGTTCGCCATAATGTAATTAATGTACCCCGATAATTATGGCATGCCAAGTGTTTTTGGGGTACGATTTCTTTATGGCCCTATATCCGCACACAATTCCCACTATAACTGTAGTGATGCCAACCATCCCATCAAAACAGACGGCATAAAAGAAGAGAGAATGGAGGAGTCGGTTGATGTCATTCGAGTTCTGGAAGACTGTATTTGATTGGTCCGCCGTCGTGTTACTCGGCTTGACCTTTATTGCGGGCTTCGGTGCGCTAGTCACAGGGAAAGTAGTTGGCGACAGGCAAGCTAGAAAACTCCAGATCGATTTAGATGCAGCTAAAAACCGTGCAGGCAAAGAAGAGTCAGAGCGCCGTGCGCTCGTAAACAGGATTTTAGATATATACGGTCCGAGACAGCCTGAGAAGCATTCCGCAGATATTGTGAAAAAGCTGGCTGGTTTAGAGGGAGTGAAAATAGATGTGTATGTAGAGGACATCGGAGATCCACCCGATTCCCCAGAATTCAAAGACTCTGTGAAAACTGCACTTGCCGTCCTAAGTATGCTCCGAGCAGCACACGTGGATGAGGGTGGCTGGATAGTGAAGTCGTGCCAAGGGGGACACGCGGAGGCATTGAACGTTTCTGTGGCCGAAGACGCTAATGATAATGACCGAAAGATTGCACGGAAAGTGCTGGACGCATTTCCACATGAACTAGGCACTTTTAGCGCCGTGCAGGATGGTTCCCCGGCTGCATTCTGTACACTTTCCTCTGAACTCGACAAGGATAGACCGAACAGGCGCAAACCCAATGCCGCAATCAGCATAATAATCGGCAGGAAGGTCAACCCTCTTTTGACGCGCGAAATGCTGGAACCGCCAGACGACCAGATCAAACCGTAACCCCAAAAGGCAAATTAGGACACTACCTGGCAAGCGGCTCGCTGCAATCCAGCCGCCGGATGCGATACACTTTGCCCTGTATGCCGCGCACCTTTAAGGTGTCAGGGCCCTGGTTAACATGGGCCGCAGCCGGGCTCTCCGCCGCCCTGCTGGAGTTGCCATTTCCGCTTGCCGGCCCGCTGCCCGCCTGGCGCGCCATCTTCGCATGGTTCGGCCTGGTTCCGCTTCTTTGCGCCATCCTGTCCAGGCCTGCGACTGATCAGCCGCGCCCCCTGCGACGAGCCTTTCTTCTTTCGTATTTCTGCGGCATCCTCTGGTACATCGGAAACTGCTACTGGGTTCGCGATGTCATGCTCCGCTACGGCGACATGCCCCTGTTTGCGCCCACGCTGCTTCTGCTCGGATACAGCATGGTGCTTGGCCTCTACTTCGGATTTTTCGGGATGGGAGTGATGCTCGTGCGGCGAGCCACAGGAAGCACGCGGGTTGCGCTGGCAGCTTCGCCCGTTCTATGGGCCGGACTGGAGTTTGCCGCTTCGCGCATCACCTCTGTGCCCTGGGATCAGCTTGGCTATTCGCAGGTTGACAACGCCATCGTGAATCAACTCGTGTCGTGGACCGGTGTATACGGCATCAGCTTTGTGCTGGTTGCTGTCAATGCGCTAATCACCGGCGGTCTAACCCTGGAATGCTGCCCAAAAAACGGATACCGGGACAGGCGGATTTTGGGCGCTGCCGGGGTTCTGCTCATGACAGGTGGAGCGCTCGGCGTGACCATTGCCCCGCCCATGCCCGCTGCGACAGCAACTGCAGTTCTGGTTCAGCCCAATCTCGACGTGGCTGCCGACAACCTCTGGCGTGGCCCCGGCGAGTGGGACCGGCATATTGCCGAGTTTGCCAAGTTGGCGGACGAGCAGTGCAAAACCTACATCGCCGGAATTCCGCAGACCGGCGCGCCCAATGGCGAGATTGTCTGCCCGCCCTATCCAACCCACCCCGATCTGGTTGTATGGCCGGAATCGCCTGCGCCGTTTGAGGAAGGCGATCCGCGTTTTGAGCATGTGATCGAATCGATTGCCCGCCAGGAGCAGGCCCCGCTCGTGATCGGCAACATCGGAACGGGTTTGTCACGCGATGACGGCGCCTGGCGTTACTACAACTCCGCGGCGGTCGTCGCGCCGGAAGGCACGCGTGTCGGACGCTACGACAAGATTCACCTCGTCCCCTTCGGCGAGTACATTCCCTTCCAGAATCTGCTCACCTTCGCCCACAAGCTCACAGGCCGCGTCTCTGCTTTCACGCGGGGGGACGAGCGCAAGGTCTTTCGCCTTCCCACTCACGACGGCCAGGCGCACCGATACGGCGTTTTCATCTGCTACGAATCGGTCTTCGCCGACGAGGTCCGCGAATTTCCCGAGCTGGGCGCCGAGGTGCTCGTCAACATCAGCGACGACGGCTGGTACGGCGACACCAGCGCCCCCTGGCAGCACCTGAACATGCTGCGCATGAGGGCCATCGAAAACCGCCGCTGGATTCTGCGCGACACCAACAACGGCGTGACCGCGGTGATCGACCCCTATGGCCGCGTGCGTCAAAGCATCCCGCGCCACCAGGTGGATGCGCTGCCCGCCGCCTACGGATTCCGCGACGACGTGACCTTCTATAGCGCGCATGGCGACGTGTTTGGCTGGGCGTGTGCCATCTTCGGCTTGGGTATTGTGGGCTATGCCCTCGCCACGAGTCTTAGGAGGCTTTGACCCCACCGCCTGGCCAATGCAGCCGGCGTGATCCGGCTTTTGTCGTCAAGGTGCGCAAGAAGCTCGCGCTCGATCAGCGCGAGGCAGCCGAGATCTTCGGCGGCGGCGTCAATGCGTTTTGGCGCTACGAAAACGGCAAGACCAAGCCGCCCCTAGCCTTGGTAAAGTTGCTCAAGGTCCTGGATTGTCACCCCGATCTGCTCGAGGAGATCAAGGTGGCGTAGAAGCCAAGTGGGCGGCGGTTCGCTCCCAGGTCCGAAAGTGAAGGACACGGAGCACGGGGCAGATAGAGTCCGAGAGTTATTCTTCGAATGTGCAGAGATTGACAAAAGAACGCCTTGTGTCCACAACTGAGCGTCTGCTTGTAAGGAACCGTGACGATTGGCGTGCGGTTCAAAGACTCTGGCAACCGTTAGTCAACCAAGGGGATTTGGATGCTCAAGCCTATCTTGCCTATTTGATTCTGTGGTGCATGAGTGCGCCAGACCGAATTGACAAACAGATGCGCAAATTCCTCCGAGAAGCCGCTGGATCTGGACATCCCGACGCCATGTATTGGATGACCACGATGACTCACGTCGAAGGAGAAGAGGCCTACGCGTATCTCCTGAGAGCCGGCGAACTCGGCAGTCGCGGCGCGCAACGCGATCTGGGCGCATTATTCGCAACGGGCGACTGGGCCGGACCCAAAGACGTTGAACTCGCAGTGTATTGGTACAGATTGGCCGCTGAACGCGGCCACGTGGATGCTCAATACAATCTGGGATTCATGTACATTTTGGGCGAGGGAACAAGAGCCGATGTCAAAGAGGGGCTGCGTTGGCTGCACCTTTCGGCAATGCAGGGTGATTGGTGTGCTAGGCATCTATTGGCCGACCTGTATCGTAACGGCTATTACGGAGTGCCCAAGAGCACCGAAGAAGCCAGACGCTGGGATCACCTTCAGCTTGTTGCCGAGCTAAAACGCCAACGCAAAAGGAGGAGGATCAGTTTGGGTGATCTCCGCGATCCGTATTGAAGTGAAGTGATATCCTACAGGTCTGTGAGGAGAGTCCGCCTCTCATTCAAACCAAAGTCAGGTCATAAGAGCAAATATGTCGTTGAACGATCTCGAATTCGCATATGCTCCCGTGCGCGATCAAGTCCGCGACCTGCGGGAGTATCTTTGACCCGGCT
>CAZSVJ010000082.1:0-13159 GCA_964610185.1 uncultured Occallatibacter sp.
TCGGCAAGCTCATCCACCGAACGCCAATAGCGCTTGCCTTTGACCGCCTTCAACTCCTGCCGCACGGCCGCAAGGGTCATCGGCGCAATCTCATTCTTGTCGCTTCCGTTCATGTGTCCGCGCAGCGGCGCGCCCTTGCTTTGAAAGGGCACGACTTCAGTCGTGCCGGAAGGCGCCGAAAATGAAGGCTGGGCTTTAGCCCCTGAGGTAAGCTCCTCGCCGGCCTGGCTCAAGATCCCCGAACCATTCGGATTGTTCATACCGTCGTTCATCTTCTGTCCGCTCATCGGTGGCAGACCTCGCAACTGGTCAAATCTTTCGGGGTGCGAATCTTGTAATGATCCACCAAAAAATGTCCCAGCTCATCCTGGCTGGTGAACCTCTTATAGACTGGCGCAACCGGCAGCGTGCTCGCAGCCACATCGGTCGCCAATCCATGCGCGCCGCCAAGCGGCATCTGCAACGACGCCAATTCCGCGCCCGCTCCGCTTGGATCTTTGGTGACACAGTTCACGCTCTGCGCCGTCGGTAACCCGCTCTTCTCATCGCCAACCGCGCACCACACCGGGCGATCCTCCGCCGGCTTTTCCCACGCCATGTTGTAAATCTCGCTGGTAGGCCGGAGATTCTTTGCCGGATTACGGTGGCAGTCCAGGCACCACTCCATCTGTAGCGTGTTCTGCGCATACATCAGCGGCATCTGATCCACGCGACCATGACAGCTCGCGCATCCGATTCCCTTGTTCACATGAATCTCGTGACTGAAATAAGCAAAGTCAGGCAGATCGTGAACCTTGGTCCACACCACGGACTGCCCCGTAACCCAGCTTGACCGGACAGGCTCGAGCAGTTGCGCATTGGTCCAGATTTGCGAGTGGCAGTTGATGCAGGTCTTCGTAGGCGGGATTCCGGCGTAGCTCGATTTTTCCACCGTCACATGACAATACTGGCATTGCAGACCCAGTCCCTGCACGTGATGCTTGTGGCTGAATGGCACCGGCTGGTCCGGCCGCTGGCCTTGCCGCGTCACCCACGGCGAGCGCTGCAACTGGTCCAGCGTGACCCCCAGGGCGATCACGATCAGCCCCGTCAACACAAGGCTCGCGCGAGCCAAAGCATTGGAGCTGCGTTCAAATATCTGCGCCATGAATGGTTTCCCTGCTTCGTTTCGGGCTTAAAGAATGCGCAGCCTAAACCCGCGGCCACGCGCGATGCCTACAGCTTCTCTTCTTGAGCGAGATTCACCGAAGAGGTCTTTTTTCAAATAGGATGACCACTGTACCGGCTGTCACACAGGTTGTGTACAAAAACAATTCTTGGGCAAACTCCGCCCGCGATGGGGAACGCTTTGAACCTCAATATAGCAGCCGCAATCGGCTCCGTGAAAGCTCGGCGCGCAAAAAAATAAAAAAAGTTCGCTTCGGAGCGGTTTTGCAATCCGCTGAAAAGAAAACCGCTTGTGATACCTGTGAATCTTACCGAAACACCCCGCGCCCTTAGCTGCTTGCGTACCAGAGGCTGGGATATTTGCTTCAAGCTATCATGCGGATTCCACAATTCGGCACTACGAAGTACAAAGAAGCAAGAGTGCAAGCCGAACCAGAAGGCGTAGCCGTGGGGTTCTACGGACGCCCACCCACCGGACATCCGCCGCACCGGACGTCCGTTTTATTGGGCACAGTTTCATTCCCCGATCTCGATTACTCAGGGGCATCCGCATAGGTCTCAGCGAAGGACTCGTCGGGCGAAGAGGCCGGCCAGCCCACCATAACCAGAAAGACATCGAAGACAAAAAGCGCGATTGCAATATCGTTGAAGAGCGTGGCCTGGGACGAACTTGGCCAGAGTTGATTGGCGGCCCAGAACAGAAAGGCAAATGCCAGCAGCACGGCCTTCAGGAATTCCATGCGCGAAGGCCGATGCGCAGCCTGATAAAACAGATAAGCAACGGCGATCATAGCCAGCGCGTAGGCCGCAAGAATCTCATGACTTCTGGCGGGAAACAGCCGCGGAAAAGCATCCCACACCAGGAGCGCCGCGACGTCCACCAGCGTAACAACGCCAAGAATGACAGGCAGGGTCCTGCGGCTCCGATCAAGACGCGCGCTCATACGCCATTATTGCCCGGCACTTGAAAAGAAACCGTAAGGGCGCGATGGGGCGCCTGCGCGAAAGCGGCCATTGCGACAGTTCCGTCCCGCGCAATTTGAAAACATCCGCTTTTGCCCCTCAACGCCGACAACCGGATGCATTAGAATTCATAAGGAAGTTGTAAGTTGTAATCGGCTGCTCTCTGTCACAACCAATGATCGCTTGCGGACCGTGGAATTGATTCCTGGCCCGGAACGCAGCCGTCTATTGAGCCGAATCTGAAAGGGAAAGACCATGAAGTACGCCGGATTGCTGGTCATGCCAGCCGGATTCTTTCTCGCGATAGCCGCGCTGGTGCTGTTCCCCGCTCCGGCCTCGCGCGGGGGGTTCGTGCTTTGCGGCCTTGCCGTCGAGATCCTGGGACTTGTCGTCGCCGTTCGCGGCCACATGGAAGCGCGTGGAGAAAGCCCGCAATGAATTCGATTCCCGCCGCAGCTCCGGTCATGTCTGAAGCCACATTCGCGCTGTGTCTTGTACTGCTGCTGCTCGCGCCGCTGGCCACCGCCGGCGTCGCCCTTATCAATACTGGCCTTGGCCGCTCCCGCTCGGCTGCCCAGGCAATCCTCGGCAACCTGGCAGTCGTAGCCACTGCCGTCATCGTCTTCGCTCTTGTCGGCGCAACGCTCACTGGCGGCCTTACGGGCAGCGCAGCTCACATCTTTCATCTGGCGGGCAGGCCCTGGAACTGGCTGGGCGCCGGGCCCTTGTTCCTGAGCCACCTCGGAGCCTCGACTCCCCAGGCGCAACTGGCTCTGCTGTTTGAATTCCAGGCTGTAGCTCTGGCCGCTCTTATCCCTTGGGGCTCGGGCGCGGATCGCCTGCGTCTCACCGCCGGAGTCGCAGCCACCGCAGTCCTGGCTGCAATCGTCTTTCCTCTTGTCGCGCATTGGGTTTGGGCCGGCGGATGGCTGGCTCAGTTGGGCGTCAACTTCTCGCTGGGCGCGGGCTTTCTCGACCCCGGCGGAGCAGCTTCGGTCCATGTCCTCGGCGGTCTTAGCGCACTGGCCGTCATCTGGATCGCCGGCTCTCGCAAGGGCAAGTTTCCCAAGGAGGGCTTCTCCACGGCCATGCCGGGACACAACGCCGTCTATGTCTTGTTCGGCTGTCTGCTCGCATTGGTTGGATGGCTCGCCTTCAATGTGGCGGGCGCAATCCTCTGGCTCAATGCGCCCCTCGCCGCGCTTCCAGTCACCGCGATCAATACGATGCTCTCGGCCTCCGCGGCTATCGCAGCCACCTTCGTCGTCACACACATTCGCTTCGGCAAACCCGACGCCAGCCTGTGCGCCAACGGATATCTGACCGGCCTGGTTGCCTCCAGCGCCAGCGCCGCGCTAGTCACGCCACTCGACGCGATTTTCATCGGCCTCATCGCCGGCATCGCCACGCCGCTGCTAGTCGAAGTGCTTGAACTGGCCGTCTCCATCGACGATCCCTCCGGCGCAATCTCCGTGCATGCGGTCGGCGGGCTATGGGGTCTCGTTGCCGCGGGCTTGTTCGCCAGCCAGGCCGGCCAGTTCGTCGCTCAACTGGTAGGCGTTGCAACCCTGCTGGGCCTGATCCTGCCGCTCGTCTATCTGCTTTTCTGGCTCCTCAACCGCGTGGTCGCGTTCCGCGT
Organism: uncultured Occallatibacter sp.; assembly: GCA_964610185.1. Classification (GTDB taxonomy): domain Bacteria; phylum Acidobacteriota; class Terriglobia; order Terriglobales; family Acidobacteriaceae; genus Telmatobacter. Next base: position 3,770 of record CAZSVJ010000082.1, read on the forward strand.
GGACCCGGACGGCGAGCGGATCGGAATGGACCTGCACGAGCTAGGCGGCGGCGCGTATCCGGAGTTTGTGATTCACCGCGACGATTCGTACAGGTAAACGAAATCGCGGTATCATGATAGATATGGCAACCATCCACATCTCGGAAGCCGAGGCCGCCAAAGACTTCGCCGGCCTTATGGCGCATGTCCGCGCCGGGGCAGAAATCATCATTGAATCCGGTGCTGCGCCAGTAGCTGTGGTCCATGCAGCGGCTCCGCCTCGCCGGTCAATCTCCGAGTCGATCGCTCGGGCTGAGGCTCGGTCGAAAAAGCTGGGCTACGCGCCGGTAATGGATGCCGATTTCGCCGCCGACATGGAGGAAATCATCCGCAACCGAAAGCCCCGTGACACTTCGGCATGGGATTGATTCTAAAGCTTGATTCAAAAACCCGCCTTGTGTCAGGGCACGACTTCAGTCGTGCCGAAAAGTGTCCGAGGAATATGGGGTTTTAACCCCTGAGATTGAAACCGAGATTCACCTGTCATTTTTGAAACGCGCTCTAGCGATAATTCGACCGTATTATTTTTCGGAGTGATTATGAAATCCGTATCTATCCAGGGCGTAGTGGTCGGCGGCATTGTAGATATCGTTACATCCGTGATCCTCGGCATTCCGTTCGCGATTTATGCCATTTCAAAGGTTGATCTTGCACATGTACCCAAAGATAAAGTGGGCTCTGCGATAGCCGCAGCAATGAATGGGAACGTCCCGATGTACTTAGGACAACTGCTTGTTGGCATGTGCTGTTCTGTGCTCGGCGGTTACATTGCCGCCCGGCTTGCCAAGCATGACGAGTTGCTCAACGGAGCGCTCTCGGCTTTCCTCTGCGTTTCGCTTGGCGTCTATACAGTCGCGTCAGGCAACGACTCCCACTCGCTGTTTGTACAGATCCTGCTGCTCGTCGCCAGTCCCGCCCTCGGGCTGCTTGGCGGTTACATGAGACTCACGCAGAGGAGGGCTGCACCAGCGAACGTGTGATCCGCTAAATTCAAGAATTGTGTAATCTGTACCAGAACCAACACACCATGGGAATCATCAGCCATCTCTTCTATCCCTGGGGCATCGTTCTCCAGGTGGCCGCCATCGTCCACTTCATCCGCCGTCGTCCCGACACCTATTGGATCTTCATCATCCTGTTTCTCGGCCCCATCGGCGCGCTCATCTACCTCTTCGCAGAAGCCGTGCCCGACATTGGCCTGGCCCGTCAGTCCTTCAAAGTCTTTCCGCGCCGCAAGCGCATCCACGCGCTCGAAATCGCGATTCAAGACAATCCCTCCGCCGGGAACCACGAAGAACTCGGCAACCTTTACATGGACGACGGCAATTTTCTTGAGGCCCGGGCCGCATTCGACAAGGCTATTGCCGCGCGTGCCGATACGCTGGACACGTTTTACCGCCGCGGCGTTTGCGCCTTGCAGTTAGGCGACGCCGCGACCGCGATTCGCGACCTCGAGCGTGCAGTCCAAAAAGAATCCGACTACGATTTCCATCGCGCCGCTGGCCTCTTGGCCCACGCCTATGCGCGAACCGGGCAAAAGGAACGATCCGAAGCTCTGTTCCGCCAGGTGACGGTTCTCTCAACATTGTCGGAAACGTATTTGAACTTCGCAGATTTGCTAGCGTCTGACGGGCGTTACGCCGAAGCGCGGCAATGGGCGCAGAAGGTTCTGGATAAGCGGCCAACCATGCCCAGCTATCTGCGCCGCCGTGAACGGCCCTGGTTCCGCAGCGCCAATGCAATGCTGAAGCGGCTGCCCGCGTGAGCATCGCGCATTGGGCTTGCGGTTAGGTTGAGCCCAAACGCAGCCCGGCCTCCGCGAAGCGCGGAGGCCGGACAAAGTGAACCAGATGAATGACCGCTGCAGCTGGTTAAGCGGTCAGTTGGCGGCGGACCAGCAAGCCGAGTCCAAGCAGGCCGGTTCCGAGAAGGAACAGGCTGGAGGGTTCGGGGGCGGCCGCACCAGGAGTAAAGGTCACTTGGTAGTTGGGATCGCCGTTTGACCCGGTAGACGCGTAGCTGTCAATGGCATAGTAGCCGGCAGACAACGTCCCATCGAACAGAGTTTTTGGGGTGAAATCGGGGTTTTGAGGAAAATTGATCGACGACGTTCCAACGAGAGTACCGCTAGTACTGCTGGACGAAGCCAGCGAGTCCAACTCCATATCGATGCCATCGGTCACTGTGCCGTTGTTGCCTACTTCCCCCACAATGTCCAGAGTTCCGCCGCCCCAATAGAAAGAGTAAATCGACGGATTAGCGGTGGAGGTGTTCACGAATGCGCCTCCGCTCCCGCTGTTGTAAATGGTTAGGTTGCCGATCTCGTCAATTTGGCTCGAGCCGGTGCCTATCGTTCCCACGTAGGTGCCCGGAAAAGTTTCCGTGCCATTTGAAGTGCAATAGTCGCCCGTCGGGCACGTTACTGCCCACGCCTGTCCGGCGGCGGCAAGAAAAATTCCGATTCCCAATAGAGTTACGCTGGCTGCTCGCACTAAGTGCCTCCCATTCGGTTGATTGTTCAAATAAAGCTCATGCCCGAAGCATTACTGCCGCGCCTCGAAACGTTGATGGTGTTCTCGCAAATCGCAACTGGTGGCTGGCTTGGGGGGGCACTTGCCACAGGGGAATTTGAGTAATCTAATTACGTTTTTAGCAATTTTGTTACCAAACAGGACCAGTCATAATCCTTTCGTTTCGCATGTATTTGATTGAATGCAAGAAGAGATGCGCAAAACTTTGCAGGGGAAATGGGAAAATTGATTCCTTAACAATTGTGCTTTTTGCAAGATTACTTTCGGGCTGTAGACTGTGTCAGTCGTCCACCGGCTTTTCCGATCCACGGGGGATGAAACTGTGCCCCACCCATCGGACGTCCGCCGCGGCGGATGTCCGATGGGTGGGAGTCCGAAGATTTCCAAGACGACATCTCATTTTGTTAAACTTGCACCTTTGTTTCTTCCTAGGGCACGATCCGCCGCGGCGAGCGCCCTAAACGAAATTCTAAAAAAGGCTCACTTTGATATGAACAGAGCCCGATGGCCGCTACCGCTGGCTAACAGCCACTTGGCGCCGGAGCAGCAGGCTGAGCCCGAGCAGGCCGGTTCCGAGCAAGAGCAGACCGCTTGGCTCGGGGGCTGCCGAAGACGCAACGGTCGCGGCGCCGAAGTTTCCGTAGGCGACGTTTTGTCCATTGTTGTAGTAGAAGGCGTATCCGCCGGTGGTGTCGAGCGTCAACCGGTCCGCGCTACCCACCGTATCCGCAAAGGTGATGTCGTAGATCGAGGCGGGGGGTGTCAATTTTGAAAATTCGAAGACCGAGAGGCTTGCATTGTGGTCCGTGAGATTGAACGTCTGACCATCGACTGTGAAGCTCAGGGCGGTGACATCCGCGCTGTAGTTCGTGTACGTCGCGGTTGGGGTGACGTTGAAGGTCACTATGCCCGTCCCGCTGTATGTCGAATTGGTCGAGTCGGTCAGCGTCAAGTCATACGTGATGGAAGTAGCGTGAAGTTTGCTGGGCGCCAAAACGAGAAGCGCTACTCCGAGAGCCAGAATGGATGACGTGAACGAGACAGACTTGCGTGAGACGGACGAAAACTTCATGAGCTCTCCTGGAAGGCGGCAGGTTGAAAAACGGTGATTGACGGGAACAGTAAATCCGCACCGGATCCTTAAACGAAATCCAGTCAAACTCCGGTTTCACTTGTCAGATGGGAAAGTGAGTCGGACTCCCTGCTCTGGTACTGGTAATCGGACCTATTACCGCCAGGGCCTAAGACCACTTGTGTCCTTAGCTATGCAGGTTGAGCGCCAAACAACGGTTGTCTATTCTCTATGACATACAAGAGCAATAACTTGATATGCGCAACATCTTGCGCATTGTTCCCGGAAGAAGTACCACCTTCGAGCGGAGATGGTCCCAACGTCTTGAGCGGCTCGGCCTCCGCGTAGTGCTGAGGCCGAGCCGGGTGAACGCAAGTGGCAGTTACAGCGGGTTAAGCGGCCAGTTGGCGGCGGACCAGCAGGCCGAGTCCAAGCAAGCCGATTCCGAGCAAAAGCAAGGTTGACGATTCAGGAGTTGCCAAGGCGACCGACGCCAGGTCGAGCGTGCCGCCGGTCACATCGAAAGGTCCACCGTTAGAGTTGCTCACGTAAACCTGGGCATAAGACTTGTCGCTGCCCGTCCCACACGGGCCGTCGCAAATAGTCAGATTCCCTGTTCCAATATCGGCCGTGTCGTAATAGAGCGCCATCTGGCCGCCATAGTTAAGAGGGCTATTGCTGCTGCCGGAGATAAAAGCCTGGCCAAGCTCTTGGTAAGCGCCCGGCGATCCCACGCTGGTAAAGACGGGGCTTCCGGCCGATGGATCGTTGAAGGTGATGTCCGCCGAAGTGATCTCGTCGGTGCTCGGGTCGATGGCGACCGTCCCTGTGAGTGTGCCCGCGGACGTGTCGACGCCGATTAAGTAGTACGTTATCGAAGTGGCGTGAAGTTTGCCGGGAGCCAGAATAAGAAGCGCTGCACCGATGGCCAAAACGGATGAAGTGCACAAAGAATACTTGCGGGAAGCGGACGGCGATTTCATGAGTTCTCCAGAAACGTAACAACTTAGGAGGGAACAGCTTGAAAAGTATTCACTCTTGGGCGCAGAACATCCGCGCCTGCTCCCGTAACGAAATCCAGGCAAGATTCTGGCTTTTACCGTCAAAAGGAAAAGTGAGTCGTAGGGGGAAATGAGTCAGGGGGAAGGAGTGGGTCGGGCTCTCAGTTATAGAACTGGTAATCGGATCTATTGCCGCCAGGGTCTAAGGCCACCTTTAGATTACTAGAGCGTGTTTCAAAAATGGTCACCGAATCTCGGTTTCAGCCCTCAGGGATTAAAACCAATCTTCTTCCTTCCCATTTCGGCACGCGGTCCGGCTCGGCAAACAAAACTTTCACCGGCCTGCCAGCATCACCATGAGCCCAAAAATCAATATCGGCAGCAGCGCCAAGCCGGCGTAGAGCAGCATCTTCCGGCCCGCAGGCAGCCGCATCCCCATCCTGATCGGATGACGGGTTCCGTCTTCCACGCCCACCTGGTCCGGATGCTGCAGCTCCCAGGCCATCTCGGCGGCCGTCGAATACCGGCGCCGCGGATCGCCCACCAGCGCGCGGTTCAGTATCTCCTGCAGCTCGGGAGAAATCTCCGGCCGCAGCTTGCGCGCCGGCCTCGGGTCGTGGAGCAGCCGCTCATTCATCACTGCCAGAGGATTCGAGCCGCTAAAAGGCGGCTCGCCGGTCAGCATCTCATAGAGCATCACTCCGAGCGCGTAAATGTCGCTGCGCTGATCGCCGCGCTGACCCCTTACCTGTTCCGGTGAAATATAGTCGGGCGTGCCCAGCGCGGGCGACATGGTCACGTGGGTAATGCGCCGCGCTTCCTCTTTCATCGCAATCCCAAAATCGATCAGCTTGATGTTGTCCTGCTCATCGACCATGATGTTTTCCGGCTTCAGGTCGCGATGAATAACGCCGTGCTTGTGCATGTAGTCCAGCGCGTCGCAAATCCGAAGCGTCAGGTCGATTGCCCGGTCGATGGGCAGCCTGCCTTCTTCATTCATGATCGACCGCAAAAGCCTGCCCTCGACCCACTCGATGACCATGTAGACACGGCTGCGGTCTTCGCCCTCGTAGGTCTTCACCACGCCGGGGTGGTCAAGCTCCTGGCCAATCTCCTGCTCCCGCTTGAACCGCTCGACCAGCACCGGATCGGCCTCCATCTCGTCGTGGGGCACCTTGATGGCCACCTGCCGGCCATCTCTCAGATCCGTCGCCTTGAAGAGCGTAGACATGCCGCTGCGCGCAACCGTCGCGTCCAGGCGGTAGTGGTCCAGCGTGTCTCCGGTTTCGAGTGTCGTCATGACTGCATACATAACACTCTAATTGTTCCATGCAGTTCGTAAGAAAACCCTCAAGATAACCGAAATGAAACACCCCAACTTCGGTCACCTTGCGAGTCCCTGCGCCACCTCAAACCTTCACGCTCTTCTCAAGCCGGATATAGTTATCTCTGGATTCTGCCATGTTCCCTGTTGTCCGATACATTGCCGCCTGCCTCTTGCTCGCCTGGGCCTCGTCGCCCATGTGGGCCTTATCGACGCAGTCCACGCGAACCTTGGCGGGCGGCGCGCACACCGCGCACACGGAGCCCCAGCAGGAAACCGGCTTTCTGAATCGCAAAATCGAGCTGCACGGGGTCACCTACCGCTTCCAGGTTTACCTTCCTGAAGACTGGCGGCGGGACGACCACAAACAATGGCCTACCATCCTCTTCCTTCATGGGCGCGGAGAGCGCGGTTCCGAGGGCATGTGGCAGACGCAGATCGGCCTTCCCCAGGAGGTGCGCGACCACCCCGAGCGCTGGCCGTTTGTCATCGTCATGCCGCAGTGCCCGCTGCCCGGCTATTGGACCGATCCCGATATGCTGGCCATGGCCATGGCCGCCCTCGATCAGGAGGCAGCGGAGTTCCATGCCGATCCCGAGCGTACCTATCTTAGCGGCCTGTCGCTGGGCGGATACGGCGCTTGGGAACTGGCTCGTCTTTACCCCCAACGCTGGGCTGCCATCGCCATTTCATCGAGCGGCATCTTCTGGAGCTATGCCCCCGAGCGCTGGCAGCAGGTGTCAACTCTGCCCGCCGAGTATGCTCACGCTCTCGGCCACACACCGGTCTGGCTCTTCCACGGAACAGACGATAATATCGTGCCCGCCCGCGAGAGCGAACTCATGTTCGAGGCCGTCAAAGCGGCCGGCGGCCGTGTTCGCCTCTGGCTCTACCAAGGCCTCAAGCACGACGACTGCTGGACCCGCGCCTATAACGAGCCGGAATTGCCCCGCTGGTTCCTCACGCATCGAACCGCCAACCTGGAGCCGGCTGCCTTTTCCGAACGGATCGTCATTCCGCTCCACCCACCCGCAATCAAGCTGACTCCGGCCCAACTCGATGCGCTCGGCGGCGAGTATGTCGACAAGAACGGTCATGTCGCCATCACCATCTTTCGCCAGGGTGACTTGCTCTACGAAAAAAACCGCGTAGGCGAAATCAATGAGATTGCCGCCGAATCGCCATCGGTTTTCTTCTATCCCAACGGCTCCAGCATTCCCCGTTTCACGTTCGAGCGCGATCCCCAGGGACATGTAACCGCCCTCGTCCTCCACGACGACCGCCACGAAGAGCGCTGGGAAAAACGCCCGTCAACCCAAGCCCGCTAGCCAGCCCGTCCCATTCCCTAGTCCCTAGTCCCTGATCCCTAGTCCCTATTCCCCGATCTTTGATCCCTGCTTTTTGGAACCGCCCGCCCCTCGCCTGCGTAGTAGTCTTGGTACGGTCCTCACGGAGGTCCTATGTTTTGTAGCGGATGCGGTCATGCGATAGAAGCTGGGCAAACCTTCTGCAACCAATGCGGGCGGCCCGTTGCCCCGCCGGTCCCTCCGGTTCCACCGATGCCCGGCCTACGGTTTCAGGTGGAGAACTACGCCGCCAAAGTCAGGTCGCTAAGCATTGTCTGGTTCATCTATGCGGGCTTCGCCTTTCTCACCGGAGTTGCCGGCCTGACCTTCGCTCACGCGTTTTTCTCCCACCACTTTGGCAACTGGGGAAATAGTCCTTGGCCGGGCGGTCCCGGTCCCGAGTTCTTCGGACCGATGATCATGCGCTTCGCCTGGTCCGCCATCGTCATTCGCACAGGTTTGGCCTTCATTGCCGCCTGGGGACTGTATGAGCGCAGTCAATGGGGCCGCATTGTGGCCATTGTCGCGGCGTTTCTTAGCCTGTTGAAGTTCCCCTTCGGAACCGCCATCGGCATCTGGACCCTCGTTGTCCTGCTTGGCTACCGCAACGCCACGCTTTACGAAGAGATCTAGTGTCTCGAAAGCTCGTCGCATAAAAGCAGGATACGGGAACCCCAAAATGAGGCCGTCCTCCTGAGCGAAGTCCGCCGCGGCGGACGGAGTCGAAAGCCTGCCCGCCGCGGCGGGGACCTGCAATTCGCTCTTCTGTCTTCTTCAACAAACTTCGGAGACACCGCGCTAGAAGCCATGTTCTACAATCGTCACCATGAGTTTCCCTGAAACCAGGATGCGCCGCCTTCGACGCACCGACGCTCTGCGTGCTCTCGTGCGTGAGACCACTCTCGAGCCCGGCGACCTGATCTACCCGCTGTTTCTTTGTCCCGGCGAAGGCGTCCGCCGCGCAGTCGGCCCCATGCCTGGCGTGTTCAATCTTTCTGTTGATGAAGCGGTTCGCGAAGCCGAAGAAGCCGCCCGTCTCGGCATCGGCGGGCTGCTGCTCTTCGGCCTGCCGGATAGCAAAGACGAGCAAGGGACCGGCGCATGGGACAACACGGGAATCGTTCAGCAAGGCCTTCGCGCTCTCAAACAATCCGCCGCGGCAAAAAGCCTTGTCCTCATCGCCGACGTCTGCCTCTGCGAGTACACCAGCCACGGCCACTGCGGCGTTGTCATCGAAACCCCCACGGGTTTTGAAGTCGACAACGATCCCTCTCTTGACTTGCTGGCCCGCACCGCACTGAGCCTGGCGCAGGCTGGAGCCGATGTCGTCGCTCCCAGCGACATGATGGACGGCCGCGTCGGGGTCATCCGCCACGCGCTCGACAACGAAAGCTGCGCCGATACGCCCATCCTCAGCTACGCGTCAAAGTTTGCATCCGCCTTCTACGGACCCTTTCGCGAAGCCGCAGACTCCGCGCCCCAGTTCGGCGACCGCCGGTCGTATCAAATGGATGGAGCCAACCTCCGCGAAGCTCTGCGCGAGATCGACCTCGACCTTGGCGAAGGCGCGGACATGATCTTGATGAAGCCCGCCATGCCCTACCTCGACGTGATCCGCGCCGCCCGCGAGCACGTCGGCGTGCCCATCGGCGCCTATCAGGTCTCCGGCGAGTACTCCATGCTGCAGGCCGCATTCCAAAAAGGCTGGCTCGATCGCGACCGCTCCATCCTCGAATCGCTGCTCGGAATCCGCCGCGCCGGAGCCGACTTCATCGTCACCTACTTCGCCAAGGATGCCGCCAAGCTGCTGGGGCAGCGACTTTCGGATATTCTTGAGAAGTATGCGAGGTAGCGGCTATGAATCATCTGGAGTTGCTAAGACAGAAGCACCTGGATATCCTCCAAATCGCGGCCAGGTATGGCGCGCACAATGTTCGCGTCTTCGGCTCCGTAGCTCGTGAGCAATCCGACGAGCAAAGTGACATCGACTTTCTGGTGGAGATGGAACCCGGCAGATCTCTTTTCGATCTGGGCGGATTGCAGTCGGAACTGGAGACTGCTCTTGGCCGCCCGGTAG
>CAZSVJ010000083.1:0-13158 GCA_964610185.1 uncultured Occallatibacter sp.
GGACAATGAGCATCCGCATGGACCGGGAGAATTACGAGTTCCTTACCGGGATGACCCGCGAACAGCGCAGCGACCTGTCAAAATCCGTGCGCGATCTAGTGACGCGCGGCCGCCTGTTGCTGGCCGTCGAAAAGTACAAAAAGGGCGAGGCATCGCTTGGCCGTGCCGCCGAAGTTGCCGGCGTGCCTGTCGGCCAGATGATGACCCTCCTTGAGGAATTCGGCGTGCGCAGCCGGATCGAACAGGAGGACTATCGTCAAAGCCTGGCCAACCTGACCAAGGTCTGGTAACGCACGCGCAGGCGAAATCCGCTCAAGCCGCGCAATGAGCCCGTTGCACGCGAATCTGCTTCTCCCGCTTCCGCGTCTGCGCAATCTCATAAGCAGACTGCATCCGCATCAGCGTATCCATCCTCACGCCGAACGCCTTCTCGATGCGCAGCGCCATTTCGCCCGAGAGCCCGGCCTTGCCGTTCAACAAGCTCGACAACGCCGGCCGGGAGACTCCAAGCGCCACTGCCGCCGCCGTCACCGACAAACCGGCAGGCTCGACGATCTCAGTTCGAATAAAATCCCCAGGATGGGGAGGATTCTTCATGGGCATCGCGTCTTTCCCTCCTATCTGTGGAGTCTCATAAGCTCTCTACAGAAGTATGCGATGAAAATGCAGGTCCTTCGACTCCGCAGTAGAACGCTTCGCTCAGGATGACCGCCTATTTTGAGGCTTCGAGGAGGCGGCATTTGCTGAACGAAAATCAGAAGCAGGACGCTACCCGAAGCCTCATCTGGCCTACTGTAGCCTGTCGCTTAACACTTGTCAACCCCGAGTCGCCGATCTCCCTGGAAAGTGCCCGGTTCATTTTCCGCGGTGTCTCTCAGGGTCACCGGCCCGCATCCTTGTCAGGGCCCGTCTCCGGAACGGTCGATTCAGAGGTTGATCCGACGCCAAATTTTTTTCGGCTCCCGCGCTTTCAATCCATTGGAGATCGTCAGCCTAACATATTAACCACCAATACGTGATCCCTATCACAAAACTCAGCCTCCATAAATGCAACCATGATTCCTGGGCTGTCAAAGGCCGCTTGCTCGACGAATTTTCCGTTGTTTCATTCTGGGAGTCTGCAATTGAAGCTCGATCCCTCCGCATTTCTCGCCAACCCGGACCTTTTCGCGGCGCTTGAAAAGCGCTCCACGCCAATCTCATGCAACGGCGAGCGAGTTTTGTTCCGTCAGGGAGACGCACCTGCCGGCGTGTACATTCTCCACCAGGGAGAAGTGACCCTCACCCTGGAATCCGCGAAGGGAAAGCCCATCCTCTCCACGCAAGCCGGAGCCGGTTCGCTCCTCGGCCTGCCGGGACTCGCCAGCAACGAGCCGTACTCGTTGACCGCGGTCGCTCGAAAGGGAGCCGAAGTGAGTTTTGTTTCCCGTGACCAATTCACCGCGCTCATGCAGTCCGAGCCGCCCTTGGCGATCAAGATTCTGCAAGTCCTCGCCGCGGAGGTGCGTTCCGCCCGCAACGCCATCCTGCAACGCTGACTCAGCCTGGCATTGACGCCCTCCCCCTTGCCCTGAGAAACTCACCCCAATGCAATATCGCGGAAAAGTTGAATTAGCCGCGGAACGGAAGATCCGCGAGCGCAACACCCGCATCTACCGGCTCTGCCATTGGCCCATTTGGATCTGGGTCTTCTTCCTCACTCCCGGCCCCCTCACGTTTTCGCTCTTTTCCAGCGGATTTCACTGGGGCAACTGGGCCTGGCTCGCCGTCGTTCTCATCGGTACCGGCATTGCAGGTCTCTACGGACAGTTGCCCGGTGCTGAGCCTCGCCCCTACATTCTCCGCTTCGACGAGGACAAGCCCAACCCCCTCTACCGCCGCATCTGCTACACCTTCGCCTGGAACGCCGTCCTCAACTTCGCCCTGCTCAACCTCGCCGGCCTGGTCGTTGCTTCCTACACAGGCGTCTGGTACATGAAGCAGATCTACGCGAACGCCTACTTCCCGCTCTGCGCCGTAATTCTCTTTCTGGGAGCCATCGGCAAGCTGCCCCGCGTCGGCCCTTCCACAAAGACTGAAGGTTTGGAACGCCGCTACTTCTACGGCTCCGTCTGGGCCGTCACCGCCGCGCAGACCGTGCTCCTCGTCCTCTGGAAGACCCTGCCACGCACCCACGCCGCCGACCTGGCCAAGGTCTTCGTCTATGTCGCCACGCTGATTTTCATGGGCGTCTTAGCCCAACACGGCAAACTCCATCGCACAAAGCCCATCCTCCCCGGCGAGCTAATCGTCTCCGACTAAGGCCGCCCCTGGGCACCGCGTAGGCCGGACAGGATCGCTAATTGCTGCAGGGAAGCCGCCTTGGCGGGACCGATCCAGCCACTGAGACTCTAAGCATTGATTCTGAAAGAGTTGGCGCGCATTTTGCAGCGATCGAAGTGTGTCTTGAGGTCGTATTGGGAAGCAGGCTTCCAGTACGAAATCTAAATTTCTTCAAAATACTTAAAGGAAACTGGCGGTGGTTCTCGATACATGAGAGAGAGGAGCCGCCCAGCGCGCCTGGTTCCGATGACAAAGCGGAAACCCCTGAAATGTTTCACCTCTCCGCGCCAATAAAGTGTATGCGCTGATTGACCAGGACAAACCAAGAGACATCGGAACACCACCCCGTATCAGAATGACCGTGCGAATCGCAATGAATTCGGATTGGGTGCGTTGAGTGCACCCACGTGTTGATTGTTGTTGTTTTTCGAGTTCTATCACTCGTGCTGGATGTAATCAACACTCGATCCCTCCTGGAAAATCCCTAACCCCCTGAAAGGATTCCCCAATATGTCAGCAGAGAAGAACAAGGCAATCGTTCCGGATGGATATGTCCGCCTGGAAGGCAGTGAACGACGGGCCCCAAGCAAGGCCAAGCTCGTCGGGCAAGTGGATGACAACGAAAGATTCAAAGTAACCATCTCGCTGCGGCGGCGGAAAGACGGTCCGCCATTGCCCGATCTCGAGTACTTTACGAAGACGCCGCCGAAGCTGCGCCGACGTCTGGCTGAGGGTGAGTTTGCCGAGAAATACGGCGCGCATCCGGACGACATCAAGGCCGTGGTTGGGTTCGCGGAGAAGCACGGATTAAAGGTGAAGAAGACCCACGCCGGACGGCGGGCCGTGGAGGTTGAGGGCACGGCGAGCCAGTTCAGCAAGGCATTTGGAGTGGCCTTTGCGCGCTATGAGATACCGGCGCGGCCGACGAGAGATAAGAAGCTGCCCGCGCGGTCGAAAAGATATCGTGGGCGCGACGGATTCGTGCATGTTCCGAAGGAGCTGGCCGGGACAATCGTGGGAGTTTTCGGGCTGGATAATCGTCCGGTAAGCCTGCGCGCGAGCAATCCCGGTGACCCGCCGGAAGTCAACACGATCACCGTCCAGCAGGCGACCCAGCTCTACAATTTTCCGCCTCCCGGATCGGCGATTGCCGTGCAAACGATTGGCATTATCGCCCCGCATAACGGGTTCGGCGGCTTTCTGCAGAGCGATATCGATCAGACCTACAGCGCGATTGGCTTGACGGCTCCCACCGTGATTCCCATCCCAGTCGATGGAGTTCCTAACGGAGCCTCCGCCGCGACAACGGTGGCTCCTGCCGCCGCGGTGGGCGGGACCGTGCTGACCTTTGCCGCAACGCCTTCGACCTTGCTGGTGAATTCCGTCGGGCAATACACGGTGCCGAGCGGCACATTTTACTTCTTGGCGACGGCAGTCTCCGCGACCACGGTGACATGCGAAGCGTTTGACCCAGCGACAGGGCAACTGGTAGCTACTGGATTTTTCGCGGCAGTGCCGGTGGGAACTGTAATCTACTTCAATTTGGACGGCGAAACCAACCAGGACATCTGCATTTCAACCCTTGCGGCACAAGGAGCGAATGTGGCCGTCTACTCCACGGACGATAGTGGTGTGGGCTGGGTTGACCTGATCAATCGAGTTCTTCATCCGGAGGCGGGTGATTTTCCCACGGGGGTGAACCCACCTTCCGTACTCTCGGCAAGCTGGGCCATCGCCGCGGGCGACGATCCCGATGGGCTGAGCTTTTTTGGGGGAGGCGTCACCGTCAACACCCTTCAGCAAATGACCGCGGCATTTCAGGATGCCGCCATCCTACAGACAGGGCCGACAATCTGTATAGCTTCCGCCGACTTTGGCTCCAATCCCTGGGGCGTCGGCCGATCGGCCAACACATCCGCAACCACCACGACAATTTCTACGACCTCACCCGGAGCCGCGGCGGGCGGGAGTGTTCTGACCTTCGCTTCAACAGCAGGGGTTTCAGTGGGCTCGATCGGATGCTACAGTGACCCCATCACCGGCGTCTGGTATTTCCTGAAGGTCACGGCTGTTACCGCTACCACGGTCACGGTTCAGGCACTGGATAACGCCACCCAGGCTTGGGTGGGCACAGGCTTTTTCGACGCCGTCCCTGTGGGCACAACCATCTATTTCAACCTGGAATTCGAAGGGGACGGCTACGCACATGTGTGCTATCCGGCCACCGATCCGTGGGTGCTTTCGGTGGGCGGCACGACTCTGGGGCAGTATTATCCCTCCGGCTCGTCGACGCTTGCCTGGGTGGAATACGCATGGAACGACGCCTTCTCGGACCCCTATTACCCTTGGGGGGCCGGGGGCGGCGGCGTTAGCGATTATTTTCCATTGCCTTCGTACCAGAATGCGGCCGGCGTGCCGAATTCCATCAACCCCACCCTGCACACCAATCCGGCCCTGGTCACGGTCACACCCAGCGCGCCGTTCAACGCCACCGGCCGCGGCGTTCCCGATGTAGCGGCCAACGCGAGCATCAACAGTGGCTACTCCGGTTTTTACCTGGGCGGCGCGCTGAGCGGAGATCCGGGGAACGGCACAAGCGCTTCCGCGCCATTCTGGGCAGGACTGATTGCAGTGCTGAATTCCAATGCCGGCTTCAACATCGGATTTGCCAACCCCACGCTGTATACGCTACAGGGCACGGGAGCTTTCAATGCCCTCAACCCCCTTTGGCCCGATCCGGCCTATCCACAGCTTGCTAATTGCCCGATTGATAACAGCAGTTTGGGAATCGCTGGCTATCCGACGGGACCAGGATGGGATGCCTGCACTGGCCTGGGAAGTCCGAACGGCGTGGCGCTACTGACCGCATTCACGGAGCTGGAGAGCGTATATATCTTGGGCGGATACCAGAGTCCCGATATCATCATCACGGACCTCGCGACCCATCAGCCGGTTCCTATTGGCGGGCAGCCGGGAGGGCGCTGGGATACCCTCCTTGAGCCTTCAACCAATTACGGATTCTCGGCCAATGTGCACAACGATTCGTCGACGACGGCCACCGATGTGGTGGTAAGCTTCTGGGCCATTCCCGGCGGGGTTGGAACCAATGGCTCCGCGGTGGGCGTTCCACAGACGGTCTCGATTCCATCGCACTCTACGGTCAACGTGCAGGCCTCGGCGCCATTTGTAAGCGCGGCTCCGGGCGAACATCTCTGCGCGGTGGTAAGCATCTACAGCCCGGCGACGGGATGCGACACCGACGCGACGACGGCGCTGGAGATTCCGAACCCCGGCTACTCGGATACCCACCAGTGCTCTGCGTGGCGCAACACCGATTCAATGGCCGTCGGGCCGGGAGCACGCTGGGGCTTCCATATCGGCCTCGGCGTCTTTCCCCACCGCATCGAGGAGCCGGTGCTGCTCGAGATCAACGCGAAGCATGTGCCGGCCCTATGGGCGCGGACGCCTGTGGCGCAGGGCATTGCCGACACGCTACGCGCTGTGGGGGCAAAGAGCAATGTGCCGCTGTATCTGCTGCCGGGCCTGAGGCAGGGACTTGTGACCGTGCCTGTAAAACCCACGGTGAAAGCGAAGCGCGGACTCGAAGTGAAGGAGCGAGAGCCCGGCGTCTGGCAGTTGAGGCCCGATGAAAGAGCGGAAACAACATCGCTGGAAATTTCGGGAGAGGTGCCGGGAAGCGCGAAGACAGGCGATGTTCTGCTGGTGAATGTTACGGCCACTTACCCAAGGATCAAAGGCCGGGCCGCGCGGACGGTTGAGTTCCTGGAGTTCGTCTTTGTGACCGACAAGAAGCGGGACCGGTAACAGAGGCGGGCTTTTCAACTAACTTGTCAGGCAGAAGAGGGCGGCCCGGTAACCCGGACCGCTTTCTTTTCGGCATAGACAAAATGGTGGACTGTGAAGAGGGTATCCCGCCGATGGCGATTTTTGAACCAGGGATCGAACGAATCCATCCGCGCTATACTCCGAATCCCGAAAACGCTCCTCTCCGTAACACCAGGAAAGTCCTCAAGCCGACGGTCTCCGACTTCGCCTCATGGCAGATGGCCGCAGGTGCTACACTCTCCTTCGGAATGCTGCTCGCAACCGTGACCGTCGCCGTCGCCGCTTACCTGCTCGGGTCCATCCCTACCGGATACCTGCTGATCCGCATCTTCCGCCACGAGGACATTCGCGCCATCGGCAGCGGAAACATCGGCGCAACCAACGTGCTTCGCTCCGGCGGCAAGGGCCTCGGTCTCGCCACCTTCCTCATCGACATGCTCAAAGGCTGCGCCGCCGTCTACCTCGCCCGCATGGCCGCCATCTCGCTCATCGCCCACGGCATGCCCATAGAATCCATCCGCAACTTCGAAGCCCTCGCCGCCCTTTCGGCCGTTCTCGGCCACATGTTCCCGCCGTGGCTGCGCTTCCGTGGCGGAAAGGGCGTAGCCACCGGCTTTGGCGTCTTCCTGGTCGCCGCGCCGCTGGCCGCGCTCGCGGCCATCACTGTCTTCTTCCTCACTATTGTCATCACCCGCTATGTCTCACTGGGCTCTATTCTCGGCGCAGCCAGCTTTCCCGTCTTTGCCTGGCTTTTCGTTCGCGGAGATCGCCCGCCCTTCTTCATCGCCGTCCAGTTCATCGTCGCTGGGCTGATCATCGCCAAGCATTACCCAAACATCCGCCGCCTTCTCGCCGGCAAAGAATCCCGCTTCGGAGCCAAGAAACCCGCATGAGCAAGATCGTCGTCTTAGGTTCCGGCGCCTGGGGAACCGCCCTCGCACTTTCGCTTCACCGCCGTGGCGGGCACCAGGTCAGTCTCTGGGCGCACAGCCCTGAAGCCGCACTCGAAATCGCCGAGCCGCGCGAAAACATCCTCTTCCTGCCCGGCTTTATGATCCCCACCGAGATCGCCATCACCGGCAGCGAAGCAGCCGCAGCCGATGCGGATATCGTCCTCTCCGTCGTTCCCTCCGAGTTCCTCCGCCCCACGCTGGCCCGTCTTGGCCCTCATCTTCACTCCGGGCAAATCATCGTAAGCGCCACCAAGGGAGTTGAAGACCAGACCTTCCTTCGCATGACCCAGGTCGTCGCCGCTTGCCTCGCGGAAAATGGCCTCACTCTGCCCATCGGCGCATTCTCCGGACCCAGCTTCGCCATTGAAGTAGCGCAGGCCCAGCCCACTGCGGTCACCGTAGCCTTCACCGACCCGAAAATTGCTAAACGTATCCAGACCGAGTTCTCGTCCGAAACCCTCCGCCTCTACACCTCCACCGACGTCATCGGCGTCGAGCTTGGTGGAGCTCTCAAGAACGTCATCGCCATCGCCGCCGGAATCGCCGCCGGAGTCGGTCTCGGCTACAACTCAGCCGCCGCCCTCATGACTCGCGGCATCGCGGAAATCACTCGACTCGCAATTGCCTGCGGCGGCCGCCGCGAGACGCTTGCCGGCCTCTCCGGCGCCGGCGATCTTGTCCTCACCTGCACCGGCTCTCTCAGCCGCAATCGGACGGTCGGCGAAGCGTTGGGTCATGGCCGCAACCTTCCAGAAATCCTTGAGAGCCTGGGCGGAAAGGTCGCTGAAGGAGTCCGCACCACGCGCGCCGCCCTCGGCCTGGCCCGTCTGCACAACATCGAGATGCCCATCACCGAACAGATGGAACTGATCCTCGACGAAGGCAAAGACCCCCGCGAAGCCATTCGCGAACTGATGCTTCGGCCCGGCAAAGACGAACGCTAACGGCCACTTTATAAACAAGATTTGGTCGGTGCAAAGCGTCCCTCGGGGGCTAAAGCCCACGGTTTTATTGGGCATTTTGCGGCATCCGCCGCGGCGGAAAGCCGTACCCTTTCAAAGCCGGTTTATGAGATAGTTCCTGGCGTCTGTTAGAACATCGAAACTCCCCAAGAAATCCACTGTGCAATTTTGGCCAGCGCGTCCCCGCTTCCATGCTTAGGATCGATTTCATTGGGCCTCCCCTGGGCTCGGAACCACAATTAATCTCCGTTCGCCGGGAGAATCCCCGCACAGGAGTACGCAATGGAATTTCATTTCAACGGAATGTATTACAGCTTCACAAACACCCAGCTCATCGTTGGAGCATTTGTGCTGGTCGTGGTGATCGCGATTGCCATTGCCGCCTACGCGGAGCACCGCAAAACCAGGACGCAGGCCCTGCGCAAACGCTTCGGCTCCGAATACGATCGCGAAGTTCTCAAGCGCGGCTCATCGCGCCAGGCCGAATCCAAGCTGGCCGGCCGTGCAACCTACGTCAAGAGCCTTGAGATCCGCGACCTTGGCGCCGTGGAGCGAGAGCGCTTTGTCACCGAGTGGGGCACGGTCCAATCTCGCTTCGTCGATCATCCCAAGGCCGCCGTCACTGAAGCCGACGACCTCATCAACGCGCTTCTTGAGGCCCGAGGCTATCCCCACGCCAGCTTCGAGCAGCGCGCCGCCGATCTCTCCGTAAGCTATCCGCGCGTTATGGAAAGCTACCGCGTCGCGCACGCCATCGCAGTTCGCCTCGGCAAGGTTGAAGCAACCACCGAAGAAC
Organism: uncultured Occallatibacter sp.; assembly: GCA_964610185.1. Classification (GTDB taxonomy): domain Bacteria; phylum Acidobacteriota; class Terriglobia; order Terriglobales; family Acidobacteriaceae; genus Telmatobacter. The sequence goes on from CAZSVJ010000083.1 coordinate 8,880, forward strand.
TAAGAACCGCGATGATCCAGTACCGCGCAGTTTTTGACGAGTTGGCGCAGCCATTGAAGCCAGCCGAGCAGAGGTCCGCGGCCTAACATCCAAAGGCCGCAAATTGGAGCGAAGCTGGCCTGTCTCCCAGACAGGCCCACCGCTCCGGGATGGAATCCCACGTCTCAACCCCGCCTTTTGAGGCTTGGGATTCCACTTTTTTTTCTGCTCAACCAATCATCATGAACAATGAACAGACCCGTGTTCAACCTCCGCGGCGGATTTGTCTTTGCCGCTCGGGCGGGATACATTTTCTATAGCGCTTTCGAAGGTTCCCTTTGAAGTTCCCATGCAGGAGGTCCCCATGCACACCAGCCCATTCACGACAAACCGCAGCCGCCGCCAAGCCATCGCCGGTATCGCTGTCGCCATCGCCGCCGCACCGCTCGGCCGCACCCAGCAGCCGACCATGGCCGAGAAGCCCAGCACCGACGCCAACAAGGCACGCACGACCATTCACTACGACCTCGAATTCAAGCCCAGCCCGCAACGGCTCTACGAAGCCATACTCGATCAAAAGCAGTTTGCCGCCTTCTCCGGCATGCCCGCCACCATCGACCCCACTCCGGGCGGAGCCTTCACCATGTTTGGCGGCCTCATCGTCGGCCGCAATGTCGAGCTGGTTCCCAATCAACGAATCGTTCAAGCCTGGCGCCCAACCCACTGGGATTCAGGCGTTTATTCTGTCGTCCACTTCGAGTTCAAACCCCGCGCCGCCGAAACCACGCTGATCTTCGACCACACCGGCTTTCCCGCCGGCGAATACGACCATCTCGACTGGGGCTGGCAAAACCATTACTGGGAGCCGCTCAAGAAGTTCTTCGCCTGATCGGTAATCCACCGCTGCAACACAAAGAGCGCAGCCTCAGCCGCGCTCTTTGTGTTTTCGGACTCCTGCCCTGTGCCTGGGAGCACCCCCCGGTACCAACCATGCCCTGCAGTCTTCCGCATCGGTTGAAATCAGCTACTTCTTTTCTCCGCCAGTGTGGCCGCGGCCATCGCGGGTTTCATTGCCTTTGAATTGCGCTGGGTCCCGGCGCTGTGCCGCGGCCTTCTCGCCAATCTTCGGCGCCGATCCGTTATAGCCGTGTTGCGGGTCGAACGAGTGTTCTAAGTTGCCATGGACATCGATCCTTCTTGCATTGGCCGGGGCCGTGGCTAGCTTGCCCCAACATCATTCACAGTAGCGAGTCGAATGGTCTTAGTCTGAGCAATATGGTCCACCATCTTTCTGAGCGCCGCGCCCGATCTTTCGTCATCCCCCAGCAATCGCGCCGATAATCAGCAGCGGCTCTTTGCCTTCCGCGACCTGCGCTGGAAGCTCCTTATCCATCGACTCGTGGGACCAATCTTCTTCGCAGGCGAAGATGCGCATGAATGCGCGCCGCTGTCCCGTGCCGTAATCGCGAATTGTCCCTTGGAGCATGGGGTATCGGGCTTCGACCGCGTCGAGGACGCGCCGGATGGTAACTGGCCCGGGGACTTGGATAGCGACTTCCGCAGAAGTATCGGCAAGCGTGCGCAGGTGCTGCGGCAGCACAACGCGAATAGCCGGCAAGTTTGGTGGTTCTGGATTCAAAGACGCACCTTGTTTCCAAGTCGGCGAAGAGCCAATGCAGCTCCCCGCCACGGCGGGCAGGCTTTCGGCTCCCTTGGCTCTGTTCCGGTCGCTCAGGATGACCCCCGGGAAGATGCGTGCGCAACTCTCATGAGAGCGTTTGCACCTCGACCGACAGCACCGTCGGCAAATCGCGCACGATCGGTGCCCAGTTATCGCCGGCATCCGCGGACGCGTAAACCTGCCCGCCTGAAGTCCCGAAGTAGACGCCGCATTCGTCAAGTGAGTCGACTGCCATGGCATCGCGGTATACGTTCACGTAGCAGTCCTGCTGCGGCAGCCCTTTGGTCAGCGGCTCCCACTCGTTGCCGCCGGTGCGGCTGCGGTAAACGCGCAGCTTGCCGTCGGGCACAAAATGCTCGGAGTCGCTCTTGATGGGTACGACGTACAGCGTTTCCGGTTCGTGGGCGTGAACATCGATCACGAAGCCGAAGTCGGTGGGCAAATTGCCGCTCACCTCCTGCCAGCTATCGCCCGCGTTGTCGCTGCGCATCACGTCCCAGTGCTTCTGCATGAAGAGGATGCCGGGGCGCGACTTGTGCATGGCGACGTGGTGCACGCAGTGGCCCACCTCGGCATTCGGGTCTGGCATGAAATTCGATACCAGGCCCTTGTTGATGGGCTTCCAGGTCTTACCGGCGTCGTCTGTGCGAAACGCTCCGGCAGCGGAGATGGCGATGAACATGCGCTCGGCGTTGCTGGGATCGAGAATGACGGTGTGCAGGCACATGCCGCCCGCCCCTGGCTGCCAGTGCGGACCCGAGCCATGCCCGCGCAGCCCAGCCAATTCCGTCCAATTCCCTCCGCCGTCGGTGGATTTGAATAGCGCCGCATCCTCGACGCCGGCGTAGACGGTGTCAGCGTCGCTGAGCGACGGCTCAAGATGCCAAACGCGCTTAAACTCCCAGGGATGCGGCGTGCCGTCATACCATTGATGAGTGCCAGGTATGCCTTCATAGGCAAACTTGTTGCCCACCGCGCCCCAAGTTGCGCCGCCGTCATCGGATCGCTGCACGACTTGGCCCGACCAACTCGACGACTGCGATGCATAGATCCGGTTGGGGTCGACCGGCGAGCCTTTCAGATGGTAGATCTCCCACCCGGCAAAGAACGGGCCGCTCACCTCCCACTTATCCCGCTTGCCATCTGAAGAAAGGATGAACGCTCCCTTTTTTGTTCCTACCAGCACACGAACCTTGCTCATCGGGCTCCTCCTTGGTGTGGTTGCGCTTACGGCAGTCTGGGGTGACTAAGTTTGTTGAGCGCCGTTGTCAGATCTTTTCGCAAATGGGCCAGCAATGACAAGTGTTTTCTGGCGAGACCGTTTTTTAATGAACCCACTGAAATTGGAGCGAACCTGGCTGCGTCTTCAAAAGGTTGCTTCGCAGCGAGCAGCAAGTCGTCGAGCCGGCCCCTGCTAACTCGTTAACCCGCTGCCTCGCTGACCCGCTGCCTCGCTGACCCGCTGCCTCGCTGACCCGCTGCCTCTTCCCCCGATGTTCTAGACTCAAGTCTGGATCATCATGAAGTTTTTTGGCGGGAAAAGAGATATAGAAGACATTCCGGCGGAGGACGCCGCAAGGCCCGGCTTCTTCGATCGGATGAAGCAGGCCGTCTCCCGCACACGCGAGTCGCTTTCTTCCAAAATCGAAGGCATCGTCGCGCTGACGCGAACCGTCGATGAATCTACCCTTGAAGACCTTGAAGCCGCGCTGATTACCAGCGACCTTGGCGTGCAGACTACCACGACAATTCTCGATGCCTTGCGTGACCGCGCCCGGCGCCAGGCCATTGAAGGCGGCGACGAATTGCGAGACCTGCTCAAGGCGCAGTTGAGGGCGATTCTTGAGGCACCGCGGCAGCCCGCGATCGCGCCGGATATGCCTCCAAAGGTTACATTTCTGGTGGGCGTGAACGGCACCGGGAAAACGACCTCGGCCGGCAAGCTGGCGGCGTGGTACCGGAGCCAGGACGAATCTGTTCTCCTTTGCGCGGCCGATACATTTCGCGCAGCGGCCATCGAGCAATTGGAGATCTGGGCCGCGCGGTGCGGCGTGGAGATGATCAAAACGCGCCATGGAGGCGATCCGGCCGCGGTGCTTTACGACGCGATCGCCGCCGCCATGGCACGAAATATCTCCGAGCTGATCGTCGACACCGCCGGCCGCCTGCACACAAAAACCGGCCTCATGGACGAGCTGGAAAAAATGCGCCGGACGGCTGCGCGGCTCATCCCTGGCGCGCCGCACGAAGTGCTGCTGGTGATGGACGCAACCACGGGGCAGAACGGATTGCAGCAGGCCCGGCTGTTCACCCAGGCCGCAGGCGTAACCGGCATTGTTCTCACCAAGCTGGACGGGACGGCGAAGGGCGGCATCGCTGTTGCCATTGCCCAGGAACTCAACCTGCCCGTGCGTTTTGTTGGCGTCGGCGAGCAGATGACCGACCTGCTGGAGTTCTCGCCGGCTGACTTTGTAGACTCGCTACTGGGATAGGGAATGCGAGGAAGCGAACGCGGTTTTTTCTTTGGTCTGGGTTGAATTTGGCCTATAATTGGAACAGCGCCTGAGATGAGATGCCAAGCACCTCGATTTGGAGTCACTACTCCAAGAGCTCAGACGC
>CAZSVJ010000084.1:0-13118 GCA_964610185.1 uncultured Occallatibacter sp.
CTGAAGCAAAGCCGGAACTGGTCGTTGATGCGAATGCTGTGCTGGCCCTTCCGGTCGCCGGTTAGCAACTCCAGACGATTGCCCGGCGGAGCTGCAATATCCGATAATTGACGCGCACGGCTCAGGATAAAGAGCTTCTTCAGCGCCGAAGTACGAATGTTCGCCGGAACTCGCCGGCTCTTGCCTGCATCCCACAACAACTCCGTATCAGCGTCGGCGAAACTCTTGATCACTCATCAATAATAACGCCACTCGTTAAGAACGGCAAGCGTTAAGAGTTGGCGCTCTAGCCGGCCGGCTCATCCACTGCCAGCACCTCGCCCGCGTGGCCGCTCTCCTCGGTAATCTTGCGCAGGCTCACGTGCTCAAACCGCGCCCAGATCAGGCCCACCGGCACGATGCTCAAAAACGTAACTAGCAACAGCGTAGCCGCGCATGCCGTGGATGCCTCCGCCGACGCTCCAAAGAAGCTGGCCATTGCAGCAGCCGCAAATCCAATCTGCGAAAACCAACCCAGAATTGGGAGCTGGAACACGCTGGCCGTACCGCTGACCGCCAGCATCAGGATGCACTTGGGCAAATCCATCGCGGCCAGCGGCGGACTTGCCGTGAAGGCCCGCATGGTTTCGAGGTAAGCCAGCGTGATCAGCATCCACATGGTCAATGAAAGAGTCGAGGCTATGGCGAAGTCGGAGAACGAGCGCATGGTGTCCAGCCCGGCGTGGAAAGCGCGAACCTTGTGCCCCACCGCTGTTCCAAGTTTCTTTGACACCAGCCCAAACGTTCTCTCGAAAAAGGAGGCGACGACACCGCCCGCCAGCCGCACTGCAACTAGAAAAAGCCCGGCCAAAATCGTGGCCGTAAGTCCACCGTAACCCGCCTTCTTGAGGAACTCGGGATGCGGCAGCATTCCCGCCGGCGCCAGCAGAATCACGACAGAGAAAATCACCGCCATGGACCCCGCGTCGAAGAGCCGCTCAACAATATAAACAGCGATCTGCGTGCTCAGCGGGAGCCCCGTCCTCTTGGTGACGAGGTAGGGCCGCACCGGGTCGGCCACTCTGCCGATCAGCGCCACAGCCGTAAAGCCGATCACCTGCGTTCCCAGCAGCGAGAACGGCGGCACTTTCTTGTTGTGCCTCAGCAGCAGAGCCCAGCGCACCGCTCTGAAAGCGTAGCCCACATAGATGCAGCCGACGGCAATGCCGATCTTGAGCCAGTCGGCCAGCCTGAGTTGTTCCACAAACGTTTGCCAGTGGAAGGGGTATCGACGCTGCGCATAAACAAAAAGCGCAACCAGCGCAACCAAGACAACCAAGCCCAGGATCAATTGCTTCTTCTTCAAGCGTTCTCCATCCGAACCGATGCCCACCGGCTAAGTCTAAATGGCTTGTTTCCGGGAACGCCGCGAAATTCTCGTAAATCGGGGTGAATTCGACGCGGGATTGTTGGCAACTTTGGGACTGCCTTCAGCGAGCGGTCTTGCTCTCAGCGATTGCAGCCGCCTGCTTGGCCTGGGCCTCGCGCGCCAGCACGCGGCGGTTGAACTCGTGAATCACCCGCGCTACGTAGGCCTGGGTCTCGCGGTAAGGCGGAATGCCGTGGTACTTATCCACCGCCTGGGGGCCGGCGTTGTAGGCAGCCAGCGCCAACGCTAGGTTGTCGTGGTAGTGGGTGAGCAGGGAATCGAGATAAACAGACCCGCCGCGCACATTCTCCTCAGGCTTGAAGCTGTCTTCCACTCCCAGCGTGGTCGCGGTCGCGGGCATCAGCTGCATAAGCCCACGGGCGCCCGCATGGCTCACGGCGCGCGCATTGCCGCCGCTCTCGGCCTTTACCAGGCTGGCCAAAAGGTCCACGTCCAGGTTGTGCTCTTGTCCAGCTTTCGCCAGCATCTCGCCAAGATCCGCCGGGCTGAGGTTGACTTTCTTGCTGGGCGTGGCCACTGGAGGCTGGCTCTTCGGCCCGGCCGCTTGCGTAGATAAAGGAGATTCAGCTGTGTTGGTCATCGGCGCAGGCAGATCGGCAACCTTCTCCACTTCCGCGATCTTTTCGGGCGCAAATTCGATGTAGCTGTCTTCGCTCGCGCTCAGGTAGAGCCGCACGCGTCCCTCGACTTGCGCATGGTGGTCGCATTGCATCTGATAGCCGTTGCGCAAAGTCACGCGCTCGGCCGCGCGCGCCGCCGATGCAAACGTCGCCAACATCGCCGCGGCAATGAAAAGTCTTGCAAGCGTTCTCAACTGCATTTCTTGACCATAGTTTCTCAATCAAATCTTGGCTGCCGCGTGAACCACTGAACTGAGTGCCATTGAGCTGGGTGCCCCATCCATCGAGCGTACTTTGCTCGATGGGTGGGATGCTCGACGGGTAGGGGATCGAGCATCGTCTGATTCTTCCTACACTCTCGCAGCTCCAACCTTCCCCACCACAGCCTCCAGCACCACCGCGACCCCATCCTCATCGTTCGGCGGAGCTTGTTCCCATCCGCGTGTCTTCGCCATGGTCCGCAACTCCGCGGCCGCATTGCCCATCAGCACGCCCTGTCCAGCCCACTCCAGCATATCCACATCGTTCCAGTTGTCGCCAATGGCCATGGTCTCTTGGCGATCTACTCCTAACCGGGTTGCAAGCCTTTCGAGAGCCCAGCCCTTTGAGACCCCAGGCGGCAACAGATCCAAAATAGACAAATCCCGCGCCGGATACTCCGTCCGAATGCATTCGCAACTTCCGCTCCACTCGCTGGCCTTGAGCGCCTGTTCGGCCTTTTTCATCTTGCCCACGCTGCCCGTCACCATGCCTTGAATCGGATCTTCGCCGTCGTTGAGCGCCAGCTCAAGCGGCTTCACCACTTCGATCGCGTTACGATTGGCCTCTACCCAAAGCGAAATGCGTCCCTGCGCCTTGTGCAGTTCCTCAAGCACCAGCTCGCCGCGTCCCAGTTTGTCGAACGTAAAAACCAGCACTCCAAATGGCCTAAGCAGCCCGCAAAGTCCCCGCGCCACCCGCGCCTCCATTTGCGCGCGATCAACGCGATCGCCGCCGAGAGTGCGAGTCACTGCTCCATTGGACGTCAGCAGCGGCGTATCCGCTCGCAGGCCCAGCCCTTCAAGCAGCGGAGCGGTATAGGCCGTGCGCCGCCCCGTGGCAATCGCAACCGTGATTCCCGCCTCCTGCGCCGCCCTCAGAGCCCGGACAGTCCGCGTGCCGATCTCCTGCGCAAACGTCGGCAGCAACGTTCCATCCATGTCAATTGCCACAAGCCGAACAGGGGAGTGCATATATCTAGTGTACCGGGACACCTGCGGTGCGGTCCGCCGCAGCGGACCGCTTGCGCGCCACCGGTGCGTGTTGCTGCGGGAATTGCTCCGAAAAACGGTGGGATCGGATATCGTTCTGATATGGAACGCATCTGTTGTCACTGCCACGCCGTGCTAGCGTTGGAGACCGAAGCGGACTGGTGTCCAGCCTGCGGCGGCGCGTTGATTGAGCGCTTAAGCCTGCCTGAGAGTCTTCGAGACTCCGCCCCACCCCAAGTGGTCGATCATCGCGGCATCGTTTTGCCCAGGCGTCACGCCCTCGGCGGGATCATCACGCCGCAGTGATTACTTTGCCGCTGGGGGTTTGGCGCTCAAGCGCTCGTATCGAGCCCCACGGCATCGGCCAGGCGCGCCTGCCTATCGTCGAAGGTCCAAAACTTCTGAGCCCGCAACTCCAACGCGCAAGCTACGTGAAGCGTATCCAAGGTGCGGACGCCCAGCTTGCCAACGAGCCGGCGCGCTAGGTCCGCGCATGCCTCGAATGCCATCTCGGGCAGGCCAACCTTGGCCCATACTCCCACAGCGCAGTCCTGCTCAAAGCTCTTCATGGCAAGCTGCGCTTCAGAAGTTGAGATACTTCCTCTAAATACCTGCCGAAAGACCGCATTGGCCAACTCTGCACGGTGGAACGGAGTCAGAAACACAACAGGACGCTGAGCAATGCGGCGATCCGCTTCGAGCGAGTGCGCGTCCTCCAGGTAATGAGAAACAAAAAGGCTGGTATCGGCATAGATCATCAATAGCGGCTATTTTCTCTATCCTCAATCAGGTCAGCAACCGGGGTCAGCACACGGCCACCGAAGATTGCGCGGCGGCGGGCGGCGAAATCCGGCCACTCGACAGGCTTGGTCCGCGGCGATTCCGGCACAATTCGCGCCACGACGCGGTTGCGCTTGCGGAGTTCGACGACCTCACCGGCTTCCAGCCAGGCCAGGAGTTTACGGGTGTCGCGGAGTTCGCGAAGGTTTACGATTGGCATACATCAAATGTGGCACAAAATGTGTCACATTGTCAAACTGCTTGCCTTTATGAGAGGCCTCTTCGTGGCGTTTCCGTGGGTTTCGACTGATGACAGGTAAAACATAGACGATGGTCACCACTTTGATAATAGCGGTATCGTCCCGCCGAGCCGTCACGCATTGGGTGGGACCATCACTCCGCAGTGTCAGGCATGCGGCGGACATTAGGCTCTCGTATCGAGTCCGGCTGCTTCGACCAGACTTGCTTGCTGCCCGAAGCATAGGCACTCAAAACATACGACCGCCCTTGATTACCTGATCCGTAAATCGTTGTGCCATGCCGTGGCTTGCTTGCTCCTGATCCTGGAGCGCTTTCGCCCGAGCGGTGAACTCAACAGTGTCCATTGCGGACTGTGCGGATTCAATATCTATACTGGTCTGCCGGTCGTCTTTGTACATCTGCGTTTGGATGTTCTGAATCTGTCTCGCCACAGCATCATTCGTTTGGATCATCTGCGCAGTGAGCGGGGCGGACTGCATGGCCGGCACAGGTGGAGGCGCTGGGGCCGAGTAGGCCGCGACCGGGGGCGCAATCGGCATCTGTGGCATAGTCGTTGGTTGAGGCGTCGGGGCGCTTCGTATTGCATTGATAAAATCCTGGGCCCGCACGTGGTCGAATGCATGAGACGGAGCGTACTGGGGCATCGGCATTGCGATGGGTGTGGGAAATGCTTGGGGGGCAGCTGGCACGTATCGCCGTACCATTAGGGCGTCATACAACTGAATTTGGTTCGGCTGGGCGTTCATGACCGCGTGGTATTCAGTGACCGGCTGTGGTCCATTCACGCCGAGAAGCCACGGTGGGTTGGTTCCTTGCACCTCAAGCACCAACGCCAATTGATTGTTGACATCTTGCAGGAGCCACCGGCCCCAGGCCTGCTGCGCGCCTCCCCACATTGCCTGCCCATAACTTCCATCATCGTGCAGCAACAATTCAAAGTGCGCTGGCCCCGAGTAAACGTCCCAAAGTCCATAGAAACCGGCTGGGTCCAAAGGCATCATAAGGCTCTCTCCCTAAGCAAGGTTCTCAGCATCGTCGACCCAGCCACTGCCCAGGCATTGCGGGCATTGCTGTTCTTCCGGATAGAAGCCATTGCCATCGCACTTCTGGCACTCTAAATCGACATTCCCGTTTTGATCGCAATACGGACACCGTAGATTCACCATGGCGCCTGAAACCCATGGGCTCCCCTGCGAATCAGCACAAGGACTTTTGGTCGTGCCGTGCCCATCGCATTTGTCACACTTAACGCGCTTCGTAACAGTTTTCTTACCATGGCAGAGAGAACAGATCATAATAACCCCAGGCTGTGTCCCCGAATAAGAAACGCGTGAGCCGGAGACTATCACGGCCAATTGAGCCCGTCAAGGAGATCCGAGATTGAGTTTCACTCATACCGCAGCGCCTCCGCCGGACGCACCCGCGCCGCTGAAGACGAGGGATACAGCGTGGCCAGCAGTGAAATCCCAATTGAAACCGCCGCCACAATCACCCCATCCAGCGGGCGCGGCGCAAAGGGCAGGGTATCGATCGAGTAGACTTCAGCCGACAGGTGAATGAAGTGGTAATGCCCACCAGCCCAGGAGGCAAGATAGCCCAGCGCCAGCCCCACCGCTGTTCCAATCACGCTGATCAAGAATCCTTGCAGCAGAAAGATCCGCCGCACCTGCGCTGGCTCCACGCCAAAGCTCATCATCACGGCAATGTCGCGCGTCTTCTCCATCACCATCATGGTCAGCGCGATCAAAATATTCAACGCAGCCACGATGACGATCAGCGCAATCACGATGAAGGTGACAATCTGCTCCTCCTTGAGCGCGCGGAAAAGCTCCCGATTCTGCTCCATCCAGTTGGTGGTCATGAAGCCTTTGCCGGCCGCCTGTTCTATTGCCCGCCCAATCTCCGGGGCGCGATCCAGATCGTCGACTTTGAAGCTGATCACCGAAAGCAGGTCCGGCTCGCTGAACAGCCTTTGCGCATCGGCCAGCCGCATAAAGGCCATGGCGGAATCGTATTGGTAAAAGCCGGAGTGGAAGATGCCCGCCACGCGAAAGCGCTGGTACTTGGGAATCAATCCGCCCAGCGGTGTCAGTTCGCCCTGCGGGCTGGTTACCAGCACGGTGTCGCCCACCTGGACGCCAATCGTGTCCGCGATATCGCCGCCCAGCACTAGCGCCGGATAAGGAGTGTTGATTGGATTGTCGCCCGCAATGTCGTCCCGCGGCGCGGGATTGAGATCCTTTGCCGATCCAACCGTGATGGTGTCGAGCAGGCCGCTGACGGTCCGTTCCTCCGTGGGAATGATGCCTTTGATCAGCGCAAAGCTGGCGCGCGGTCCTCGTGAAACCAGCACCTGTCCGTAGATTCCCGGCGCCGCGGCCGCCACATGCTGCACTGCGCGCAGCCTCTCCAGCAGCGGCCTCCAATCGCGGATGCCGTCGGCTTCCACGCGCATCAGATCGACATGCGCGCTGTTGCCCAGCAGCCGGTCCTGCAGGTCGCGGCGCATACCGTTGGTGATGGCCAGCGCAATCACCAGCGCGGCCACACCGGCGGCCACTCCGGCAATGGAGATAGTGGTAACCACACCGACCACAGCCTGCCGCCGCTTGGCCTTCAGGTAGCGCGCCGCCAGAAAAAGTTCAAATCGCATCAAATTTCGCCTTGCACTTGCGGACCTACTTCTTCGCCGGAACGGAAAACACAGCTTTGGCCACGCCCACATTATCGTGCCGGTCATAAACGCGGACGGTGATCAAATGCTCGCCCGCTTTGCCGTCAAGCCCGGCGGGCGGAAGGCTCACCTGATAATGCTCGTGCTTCGAGTCGGACAGCCCGCCCACCGGCTCGATGAACTGCCAGGTCCCCGCGTCGAGAGAATACTCAGCGTGCGCAATGGGAGAAAATGCATCCTCGGCGTCAAAGGTCACGATGGCAGACTGCAAGCAAGCCGCGCCCCCGCACGTCGTTGTTGCAATCGCCGTCAATCCGCTCACCACAGGCGGCGTCGTATCCACTTCGAACCGCTCGCTCTCCTTGGCGCCGGTGAGCGCCTCAGCAGGCGTGTGCGAGGGTGAGTCAGAGGCCACCACCTTGATCTCGTAGCCGCCGTCGGGAATCAATGTTGCGTCGAAGCTATAAAACTTGTCGGAGATCTGATCCTTCAGCAGCCGCCAGACTTTTTCGCCGTCCCCGCGCAGGTAGAGGCCATAAATCAGATCGTCGCCGTCATCGTCGTGCGCGGCCCAGCGCACAGTGATCGCGGTACGGTCTTTCATGGCCTGCAATGGCGCGGTCGCATTGCCGTCGTAGGTCGTCGTCACCCCCTGGTTCGACGATGGGAATGCGATGCTGATCGCTCCCGGCTGATTCTGTGCCAGCGCCTGCGTATTCACCCGCGCTCCGGGAACCACCATCAACTCGTCCACCACCGGCGCCGAATTCACCGGCAGGTAGTTCACGCCCACGCTGCCTAGCACTGCATCGTCGCGCAGCACCGCCTTCCACTCAAAAAACCTTCCTGGCGGAGAGACCACTGAGCCTTCCTTCAGCGACTGCCATTCGGACCAGCCCCGCACCGGCTGCTCCACGTTGCCGGAGCGCGTCCATAGCACATAGCCAGTCGAACCAGGCTCGACCTCCACGCGCCCATACCGCGCCAATGCGCCCGCATCCAGCACATCGCTCGCATATTCGTGCTGGCTCGTTGCCGCGCCAAAGCGCAGCAGCTTGCCGGTATTGCCGCTGCCGATCAACATGCCGTTCCCGGTATCAGCCAGGCTCAATCCCTGCTGCGCCTGCAAGTGCGCCACGTCCTCGAAGCTGCCGTCGTCGGCGATCTTGAACACGCGTCCCCGATTGCCCGTCAACGCCAGCAGCCCGTCCGGCTGTGCAGCGAGCGCGTAGACAACCTCGTCTTTTCCCGACCAAATCTTGCGCGGCGCCTGAACCAAGTCACCGGAGGCCGGCGTGACCGCGTAGATTTCGCTGCCCTCGGGCAATGAACTGCTGCTGTTGGCCGCGGCAAGCGATCCCGGCTGAACCACCGTGATGCTGATCGAGCCAAGCCCTTGCCCTTGTACCGGCAAAGGAGGCAGCGGGTTGCGGCTCTTGTCGCCCACGCTGGCTGCATAGATGGTTCCGTTGGCTGCAACCGCAATCGCCGTAATCTCCCGCTTGGGAGCCTCAAACAGCACGTATCCCTTGCCCTGCGGATTGATCTGGTACACCAGCCCCGACCCATCTGAGCCGGCAATCAGGTTTCCTTTCCCGTCCCACGCCAGGCAGCGGATATGCGCTTCATCGCTCTTGAAAAACTCCTCCGGCTTTTTATCCTTTTCACCAGGATCGGCACGATAAACAGCTGCCGGCCCCCCCGTCGCAATATAAAGCCGCCCTGCTGAATCGAAGGCCATATCCCAGATGTAGTGCGCTTTCGCATCCGTCTTTGTGTCGTCCGTCTTGCCTTCGGATGTTTTTGCGTCCGCCTTGTCGCCGCTCTCTTTTGCCTTGTCCTGTTCCGTGTGCGTTCCATCGAATGCAGCTGCGTCGAACACCACCGTCGCGCTCGCATCGTCCTGCTTGACGGTTGCATCGGCCTTCAGCCGATAGACTTTTCCGCTGGGCAGAGTAGCCGCGTAGAGCGCGCCATCCGAACCGAGCCGCACCACCTGCACGCTCAGATCCTTGGTCTCGAAGAGCGTAAACGGCTTGCCGTCCGAGCCTACGCGCAGCACGGTTGCCGGCGAAGCAGTTCCCAAGTAGTCCGTGCCATTTTTGTCCACAGCCACTGACCAGACAAAAGTCGACGGAGTGGTGAGCACCTCGCTCAGCGCAGGCCCCTCGCGCAGATGCCCATCGCTGGTGAGAGCTACACCTTGAGGCGTTCCTTTCTCAAAATCCTCGAGCTTCGACTGGGTCCACAAATGAGTGCCTTGGGCAATTGCAGGCTGCGTGGCGGCGAGGGCTAGTGCGGCGCCAAGTAAAACAGGGCGCCACGAAAAGTGAATGGGATGAACGATGCGGTGAGTAACAATCATGCTTCCGTTGAGTCTACTAAAGTTGGCGGGCGTTCGGCAGCATCGCATCGACTCCTATCTCTGCAATCGCATGAGGAAGGGAGCATGATTGCTTTGAAAGGGTACGATCCGCCGTGGCGGATCGTGCCAATGCATTTGGCCGAAAGAATTCTGGGCTTCAGCCCCCGAGGGAAGTTTTTTTAACGGAAGCAACATCCCTCAGCGGCTAAAGCCGGGGCATGATTGGCGCATTGTGCGGCATCCGCCGCGGCGGAAAGCCGTACCCTTTCAAATCCGCAGCTTCTCATGGTGCCGTTGAATCGTGCGATTGCCGTGGTCTCCTATGCTGAAACTCCAATCGGAGCGTCTTATAACTGAGCATTCAGGACCCAACCGATGAAGTTGATTGCCGCACTCGCGTTGATGCTGCCCAGTGTCGCATTGGCGCAGTCGACTCCCGCACCCGTGCCGCAGACGCCATCCTTGCGCACCGAGTCCGATCTGGTCATCGTCCCTGCGCTGGTGCGAAGCGCCGATGGAAAGCTCGTCTTCACGTTGAAGGCCGACGATTTCCGTCTCACTGATGACGGCGTCGAGCAGAAGCTCATGCTGGAGGAGAATACAAGCGGCCAACCGCTTGCACTTGTAGTCCTCATTGAAGTCGGCGGAGCGGGCGCGCGCGAGTTCAACCGGTATCGCACCATTGCTCCTCCGCTGGCTCCCATGCTCGAATCCATCGTCGGCAATGTTCCCCACGAAGTTGCCGTTGTCACTTTTGACAGTCACGCCACCTTGCTTCAGGGCTTCACATCGGACCTCGACGAGGCGGCGGGCGCTCTCAGGACTCTTGAGCCCGGTTGCACGCGCCAGCATCACGTGGAGAACTGCGCATCGCCCGGCGCAATCCACAACGTTGCCTTTGGCGACAACGGCGCAGCTATTCTTGACGCGCTCGGGTTTTCGGTCGACCTACTCCGTCGGCAGCCGCAAAGATACCGCCGCGCCATTCTGATGATCAGCGAGACACTCGATCGCGGCAGCCATCTTGCACTCGAAGACGCGCTGCGCGCGGTCACCGACACCAACACCGTCATCTACAGCATCGGTTTCTCAACAGGTAAGTCCGAGGCAGCGCATTACGCGTTCCGGGAGTTGCCCACAGAGCCCGGCGGGCTTGGGCTAGAAAATCACCACCCGAACCCGCCCACCGGATGCATGGGAAAAGACCCCGATCCGGATCCCGACGCCACCCAAAACAAGGCTGTCCAGGCCTACGACTGCCTTACTCAGCTTGTTCCTCCGCTGGCGCTGGCCAAGATGGCCGCCATCGCCGCCACCGACGCGCTGAAACGCAACATCCCCGAGACCGTTGCCCGCCTCACCGGCGGCGAATATTTGAAGCTCACCGACGCGGGAAACCTTGAACGCGATCTGCTGACCGTCTCGAATCACATCCCCAATCGCTACGTGCTGAGCTTTCGACCGCAGTCGCCGCATCTGGGCTATCATGTTCTCGAACTCCGCCTCAAGAACTATCCCAAGCTTAGCGTCACCGCGCGAAGCAATTATTGGGTCGACGACGATGCCGCGACCGCACAGCGTCCGTGAATGTGTTTCGCGGGTGCCCCAGGATCTCGCGTTTGAGAGCTGGGAAACCACGACTTGAACCGGCCCTATCGTTCTCCGCGAAACTGAATAATCCTCCGACGGTCGCGCTTCGATGGCCTGTGCACCGGCAACGGCGCGAACTCCTGCATAGCCTTGCGCTCCGCGGCAGCTTTGATCCGCGCCTCTTTGCTCGCTTCAGTTTCGCGATAGAGCGTCTGCGCCACGGCTGCGGGGCCGCGCATCTCGCTCAGCAGCAGAACTTCAATGTTGAATTCGCCGCCCTCATTCTTCACTAGCAGCATGTCGCCCACGCGCGCTTCGCGCGCCGGCTTGGCCTGTATGCCGTTTGAGTGAATGCGCCCCAGATCGCAAGCCTTTGAAGCCTGCGCCCGCGTCTTGAAAAAACGCGCCGCCCATAGCCATTTGTCGATGCGGACGTTGGTCATGCTTTTTACAGTCATTCCCGAGAAGGAACTGCGGAGAGGAATTGCTCAGCCTCGTCGACTCAGGATTCGGCCTCGACCTTCCAAACATAAAGGTAGTCGGCGTCGCTCGACGTGCCCATCTCCATCCCTCTCGAGCGTGTTGCGCGGTTCAGAGCGGACCGGATGTTCTCCTTGGTGTCAGGCAACGCGGAAAGAGGAACCTTCAGCGCCGTGCCCGCACTCAATTGATCGATGTCGCTCAACAGTTGAGTCACAATCAGCTTGTGCTTTCCATCCCTGCCTTTTGGGACATCAAGCTGACGAACCGACTCAAACTTCATCGGTGGTGCACCCGAATTTGAGTTGGTCGACATGTCGTGGTGCCCGCCTCACGGGTAGGAGTTCGGGAAAAAGGACAGATGCACTTAACGTATGCCTAAATTGACGTAAAGCTATCCTCTAATTGACAGCATACTGACAGCCGTTAGAACAAGCAAGCTGCTGACAAGGATTTCCTGAATTCCTAGCCAAGAACTCGCAGCCCCCTGAATTCTCCCTATAAACATCAGATTAGAAAGACTTAATGCGCAGCGGAAAGAGTCTCCCCGTAACTTAAATAGGCTGCTAGGTTCAGTAATAGAAGTTCATTTCAGGCCGTGTTCAGGTCGCTTTTTACCTTCAGGCAACGCCCGGTCCTCCCTCCATTCCAACTTAGGGATTGCCTGGGACTGGCCTTAATTGAACCGAATTGGAGAATGATATGCCAGTAGTCTGCTTTCTAAGCAAGGGCTCAAATCCCCCGGCGTGTGGCGTTCACAATACCCCACTTATCAAAGCGCAGGTCTCAATTGACCAAAACGTGCCTCAAATTGGACAAGTAACCTGCTTTAGATGCCCAGTTTCCCGGGCGGTGGTGCATGAGATTGGAGGATTCAATGCCTGAAACCGAAGGGGCCTCGTCAGCCAAATCGATTGCCAAGTCTGGAACAACTTTTCCCACCGTTCCGATCGCGGAAGTGCCTGCTGAATCGGTCGGGACAATTGCCTATCGCCCAATCGTTTTGGTAGTCGGCGTCGAACCTATCATTGCGGACTCGCTCGCAGAGATTCTGACCCGAAGCGGTTATGCTGCCATGGCGGCATATGACGGACAAAGCGCTCTCGAAACCGCGGCGCTCGTTCCTCCTGACCTGCTCATCGCCGATGACCTGTCGCCTCGGATGAGCGGCGTAGATCTCGCCATTGCTGTCAAGAGTGAATCGCCAGACTGCAAAATCATCTTGCTGTCAGGGCAACAATCCGCTGCGGGCCTGCTCAGCTCGGCCGAGACCGCGGCCCATGACTTTTCGCTACTCACCAAGCCCGTCCACACTGCGGATCTGCTGTCTAAGGTCACAGGAACCCTCAATTCCGCAAAACCTTTCGCGGGACTGGACTCCTGACACAATCCACGAATGCCTAGAACCCATCTCATAAATGCTCTTGCCCCGCGAAAACGTCCCTCAGGGGCTAAAGCCCAGCGATTTTCGCGGCGTTTTGCGGCACGATCCGCCGCGGCGGATCGTGCCCTTTCAAAACGCCATTTATGAGATGGGTTCTAGTGTCCTGTCCCAGAAGTTCACAACAGAAAATAGGCTGTCATTCTGAGGGAACGGGGCCCCAAACGTACTGCATGTTCAGTTCCATGACATCGTTTACACATTGTCTCTTGAGATCCTTTACACTTC
>CAZSVJ010000085.1:0-13080 GCA_964610185.1 uncultured Occallatibacter sp.
ACGCGGTTGTGGTTTCGGCGCCGTCGCCCACCACCCCCGGCATCGCCACCATCATTGACTACTCAGGCGACTCGGTGCTGGCATACGCGCCCATCGGCCCCGGTCCCAGCGCGTTCACCATTGATGAGACCGGTTCCAATGGCTATACCCTCAACAGCGACGGCACTTTGAGCAACTTCCCCATCTCTACCCAGTTGCAGCAGAAGCAGGTGAGTTTCTCAACGCTTTCCAACGGCGCCGCCCCCGTGAACCTTTTCTCGCCCTCGTCCTCCCTGTGGGCCACAGATCTTACCGGCAACGTTGTGGATTTTTTTCAAGGCGTTCCCGAGGCCTTCAAGCTCGCCATTCCTCTTGCGCCCGCATTCACACCGATCACCGTCGTCGGTCCCGGACTTGTCGCCGAGCGTAACTACATCGTCAGCCAGAACATACCCGGCACGAGTCCCTATCCCGCTGGCGTGGCCTGCAACATCTCGCCCACCACCGGGCCCATCGGCACGGCGACCGCGATTGAGACCTCAACCTTTACGGTTTCGGCAAACATTCCGTTGGGCAAATGTCCCGTTTACGCGGTGCAGAATAACGACAACAGGCGACTCTTCGTGATCAACCGCGGCAGCGACACCATAACCGTGATCAACAGCCAGCTCAACACGCTCGATCGGTGCACCCCATTCGTAAACCAGAGCGGCCAGACGGTAACCTGCCACCCCACGTTGCCTCTTTCTCTAAGCGCTGTTGCCGCAACAGGAATCACCCCTCCAAATGGAACAAGCGGTATGACGGCCATCGCCGGGCCAGTGTATGCGGAATTCAACGCAATGACCTCCCAGCTCGTCGTCGCCAACTACGACGGCAACACCATCACTGTGATCGACGTGAGCGAGGATGAGTACGGCAACGACAGCTCGACCTTCGGCACAACATATACGATTCCCGTCGGCAAAAACCCCGCCAGCGTGACCGTGCTGGCCGATGGCAGCCGCGCATATACGGCCAACCAAACCGACCAGACCGTATCGATTGTCAACCTGTCCAGCCACACGGTTGAAAAGACGGCATTGCCGGTTATCGGCCACCCGCGCACCGTGGTTTCTACGCAGAATTCGGAGTATAGCAAGGTCTATGTGGCCTCGCCGGATAGCCCGTATTTGACCATTGTGGAGTCGACGCCCACGGTGACCGACATTGTCGACACCACCGTCCTGGTTGAAGGCAACATCGTGGATGTTCGAGTCAGCACCCAAACCGGATCGTCGGGCAACACGAACAGCGTGAGTCGCGTTCCCGGTTACGGCCAGCCCTGCAATCTGCCGCCAACGCCTTCCAACCCAACGCCCGCGCCTTCCGGAACACAGACTTTGCTGCAAGCCTGCCAGGCGATCCCGTAGAGGCTATTTCGACCCGATGCAAATTGAAGCAGCCAGAGGAGGTTTCCCGAAAGGAGAACTCCTCTGGCTGTTTGCTTGCAGGGTGAACCGAGAGCAACGATGACAGCTGGCGAAAAGATGCGCGTGGATCTTCTGTTGGTTGAGCGCGGTCTGGCTCCCAGTCGCGAACGCGCTCGCGCTTACATTCTTGAAGGCCGCGTACTGGCCCGCGAGCAGAAGGTCGACAAGCCCGGCACGACGGTTCCAGCAGATTCGTCTATCCGGTTGCTGGGCGAGGAGCCGCCGTACGTGAGTCGCGGCGGGCTCAAGTTGGCCGGCGCGCTGGATCACTGGGGGATTTCCGTAAGCGGCAAGGCCTGTCTCGACGTAGGAACCTCGACCGGCGGATTTACGGATTGCCTCCTACAGCATGGGGCAATGCACGTGACCGCGGTTGATACCGGCTTCGGCCAGATCGCCATGAAGCTGCGCAACGACCCCCGCGTGCGCCTGCTGGAGCGGACGAACGCCCGCCTGCTTGAACCCCTCGTTCTTGCAGCGGGCGAGGGAGCGCCCCAGCTTGAATTCCTGACCATGGATGTATCCTTCATCTCCGCGACCTTGCTGCTGGGGCCGGTGCTGGCCGCCGCGCCTTCGCTCTCTCAAGCTGTAATCCTGGTCAAGCCGCAGTTTGAAGCCGGCCGCGAACACGTCGGCAAGGGAGGCATTGTCCGCGATCCCGAGGCGCATAAGCTGGCCATCGACAAGGTGGCCGATTGTGTTCGATCGCTGAGCTGGCAGGTTGTCGGCAACATTCCATCGCCAATTACCGGCGCGGAGGGCAACCGGGAGTTTCTGCTCTATGCGAGGCGGTGCTAGATTCTCGCTTCAAATCATAAAGAAGGTAACGGCTTCAATAATGTCGAAATCGCCTTGATAGCCCGTGGCGAAAGCAGTTTTATATCAGGGCGCGAGTTTAGTCGTGCCCTTTCAAAGAACGTGCCCGGTTGGACATAAGCATCCACGAGCTACACGGGTGACGATCATTTTCACACTCGCCGGTCCAGCTCTCAAGGCAAGCAGAGTTTAAGCGCACCAATTCTCCACATTCCGCACCGTGCCCGCCGCAATCGAAACCGTCTACAATCGAACCATGAGAGTGTGCGTGGGCGTCTCCGGCGGAATCGCTGCTTACAAGGCGGCGGAACTGGTGCGCGCGCTACAGCGCAACGCCCTCGAAGTCCACGTGGTCATGACCGCATCGGCCTGCAAGTTTGTACAGCCGCTCACGTTTGCCGCGCTTACTGGGCACAAGGTCATCACCAGCTTGTGGGATGAGGCGGGCGCGGACGACGGATCCTACGAATCTTCAAGCGAACAAAACGGTATCGAGCACATTGGCGAGGCGCAATGGGCCGATACGCTTGTGGTTGCGCCGGCCACTGCCAACATCCTAGCCAAATTTGCCCACGGCATCGCCGACGATTTTCTCACCACCATGTACCTGGCCACTCAGGCGCCGGTGCTGGTAGCGCCCGCCATGAACGTGAATATGTGGAACCACCCGGCCACGCAAGCCAACCTTGAAACCCTGCGCGAGCGAAGCGTCCGGGTTGTGGAACCGGGCACGGGCGACTTGGCCTGCGGCATGGTTGGCGCGGGCCGCATGGCAGAGCCAGAGGCCATCGCCGATGCTGTGCTTGGCGTTCTGAACCGCCGCAACGACCTTGCGGGTGAAACGGTTCTGATTACCGCCGGCGGCACGCGCGAGGCCGTTGACCCCGTCCGCTTTCTTGGCAATCGATCCAGTGGAAAAATGGGCTACGCGCTGGCGGAGGCCGCACAGAGCCGCGGCGCAACTGTAATTCTCATCAGCGGCCCGTCCGCCCTTCATCCGCCGGCGCGCTGTGAGCTTATCAGGATTATCACCGCCGATCAGATGCGCGAAGCTGTACTCGACCGCATGACCGAGGCAACGCTGGTGATCAAAGCCGCGGCGGTGGCCGACTATCGACCCATCGCGGTTTCCGAACAAAAGCTCAAGCGTACTGGCTCCATGACACTCGAGCTTGCGCCCACCGAAGACATTCTGGCGGAGGTCGTTCGCCGTCGCCGTCCCGGCCAGCTCATCGTCGGCTTTGCCGCGGAGACCGACAACGTGATGGCCAACGGCCGCGCCAAACTCCTGAGCAAGGGTGCCGACGCGATTGTAGTGAACGATGTCTCAGGCAATGGAGTGGGCATTGACGCGGACAGAAATGCCGCGACTTTTCTCACGCTTACCACCTCGATCGAGCTGCCCGCGATGCACAAGCGCAAGCTCGCCGACCGCATTCTCGACGAGATTGTCAGCCTGCGCCGTCCGCGATCGATGGTTTTGGAGATGGACGGTCACCAGGCCGACAAATCAAGGCAGGATTTGGTGCGGGAAGAGGCTGCTCCTGCGCTGGGTCGAACCCGCCAGCTGATTGTGGAGTGAAGACAGGTGGCCCAATCGCTCGACCTGGCAACTCGCGAAGCTTTGGTGGCGCGCATGCGCTTCTATCGGGAACTCGGCCTGACCGAATTCTATCGCCGTCCGGTAGACCCCGCCGTGCTCTCAGCCGAGACCGTCCCAGTGCAAAGACAAGAGTCGGCTACCGCAGCCAATTCGGGTGCCCCATCATTTCCGCTTCTTTCCGCGGAATGGGTGGGAGACCAACAACTTTCCCAGCCTTTTCAGGAGGATTCGACAATTCTTTCTCGAAAGCAAACTCCAGCCCCAGTGCAGGTGGCCCCAGCCGACCGCGCATCCGCACTGCAACTTATTCGCGACGAGATCGGCGACTGCACTCGATGTGCGCTGCACACGGGCCGCAACAAGATTGTCTTCGGCGACGGTTCGCCCAGTGCGCGCCTGATGTTTGTGGGCGAAGGACCAGGCGCGGACGAAGACGCGCAGGGACTGCCATTCGTCGGCAAAGCCGGGCAACTCTTGAATAACATGATCGCCGCGATGGGACTCAAGCGCGAGGAAATCTACATCGCCAACGTGGTCAAGTGCAGGCCTCCGGGCAACAGGACTCCGGAGCCGGATGAAGCGAATACTTGCTCGCCATTTCTTTTCCGTCAGATCGATGTGGTACGGCCGCAGGTGCTGGTAGCTCTGGGAGCAACGGCCGCGACTTATCTGCTTGGGCAGCGCCAGCCACTGGCCGGCCTGCGCGGGCGCGTGCATGCGTTCCGCGGCATGCAGCTGATTGTTACTTATCATCCGGCCTATTTGCTGCGCGATCCGCGCCAGAAAAAAGAAGCCTGGGCTGACCTGCAAATTGCCATGCGGGAACTGGGCCTCAATGCGCCTGCAAGGGGTTGAGGAAAACGGGAGGGGCACTCCCTTTCATGCGGTACACTGGCCATTGGGCTGATTCAACTGCGCGGCCAGGCGGCTAGGGAAGAGTCTCGCAGGCTCGCCCCTTGCGGCAGTTCGCGGTTCGGAGTGCTGAGGGCAGGGCAAGCAGACGAGGGGGAGAGTGTGAAAAAAATTCTGGTGGCAGCAATTGCATTGGCCTGCCTGATCGCAGGCAGGCAATTTGTGAATGCGCAAGACGCGGGGATCAATGGCAAATGGCACTTCGTGATGGATACGCCAGGCGGTGACCGCCTGATAGATGCCGACTTCACCGTTGCCGCGGACGGTACAGTGACTGGCAAATGGGGAACGAGCGAGGTGGCCGGAACCTACAAGGATGGCAAGCTTGACCTGAACTTTTCGACAACTTCCGAGGAGTCCGGCCAGACGGCGCCGCTCAAGCTGGTTGGCAAACTGGATGACGCCGGCGCCCTCGTCGGCACTTGGGAATTCTCTTCGTACGGCGGCGAGTTCAAGGCAACTCGCTCGAAGCCGTGACTTCGATGGAGAGCTGAGTCTCTGAAATTGCGTTATGAATTGACCTCATCCTGAGTGAATTTTGGCGAGCTTCTTGCGCCAAGCGCAGTCAATTACCTGTATTTCTTGTTCATACCGTTCGTCTCGATGCATATAAACGTTTGAGAAATGGAGAAGGTTGGGCAACATTCTCCATCGAGACTCCTGGTTGTCGCCTTGATGCTCGTCCTCACGCAGCTCGAACGCGTTCCACGGCGAGCCGCAAGCCCATCGCTTTGAGAACGGCGGAGAGGCTACGAAGTTCAGGATTTCCCTCCGCGGATAAGGTGCGGCTACTTCACGTCGCGCCACAAGGCTACGCCGCCTAGCAGGCCGGTTTCGTTGGAGACGATGCTGACGTTTTTGCCGAGCACGAAGTCGATCTTTTTTGTATTGCCGCCACCGAGGTAGAGATAGTCCCAGTTGAAGGTGGCGGAGGTTTGCGCGATGGCGGCTTGAAGAAACTTGTTCCAGACTTTCTTGCCAAACTTGTCGAGGCCGCGGCGTCCCAGGTAATCCTCGTAGCACATGCCCTTCTTGCGCCAGGGGTGGTGGCCCAACTCCAAGCCAGGGCAGAGGTGGCCATCGGTGAAGAGCGAAGAGCCCAGGCCGGTGCCAAGCGTCAGCGCCAGCTCCACGCCCACGCCCTTGATGGCTCCGTAGCCTTGAACGGCGGCGTCGTTGCACACGCGGGCGGGTTTCTTCCAGCGCTTCTCAAGCTCCGCGGCCAGCGGAAAACCTACCCAATCCGGATTCAAATTGGCTGCCGTCCAGGTGGTCCCTTTCTTGATCACGCCGGGGAATCCAACCGAGACACGATCGAATTTAGGCAGCAGCGTGCGCAGTTCCTCAAGGCCAGCCAGCACCGCGGTCGGATTGGGCACCGCAGGCGTCACCACGCGCTGCCGCTCGCTGACGGGATTTCCGATCGGGTCGAGCAGCATGGCTTTCAGCCCCGAGCCGCCAATGTCGATGGCGAGCGTGATGGGGCCATCGGTTTTGGACAAGGCGCTTTGCGAACTAACGGGCGCGACAGGGGCGGGCGCTGCGGGTTTGGGAGTCATCAGCAATGAATTGTACTGCCTACGGGCCAATTTTGCGATGCGCGGAAAACGCGTCCCTTATTTCGCCGCGGCCGCCGGCGGCTGGAACTCCTCATTCATCCAGCTTTTCAGCGCATCCATGTTTTGAGGACGGCCGAGGAAATCCTTGACCAGTTCCGCCGCCGGCTTGCTTGCGCCCGGCTCAAGCACCGCGTGCCGGTAGCGCATGGCGGTTGGCCCATCGAGCATGTTGCGCTTGTCGAACTGGGAGAAAAAGTCGATGGCGATCACCTTGTCGAGCACGTAGGTGTAGTAGTTTGACGCGTACCCCGTCAGGTGGGTAAACGAGGCATAGAAGTGGTCGCCCTCTACCGGCGTGAAGGGGTTGTACCGCGCGTCGTCTTGCTTCGCCAGGGCGTCGAAATCGACCTTGGCCGGATCCATGTTGTGGACTTGCAGCGAGTAGGTTGCGTAGATCACCTGCCGCTGTAGCCAGTATCCGCGTTGATATGCGTCCGCGGCGTTCATCTTTGCAATCAGAGAAGCGGGAATCGTTTCGCCCGTCTGGTAGTTCCTGCCGAACGACTGCAGAATCGCTGTGTCGTGGAACATCTCCTCCAGCATCTGCGAGGGGGATTCTACGAAGTCTCCCTCGACGTTGAAGCCGCCAGCCGCGGACCACTGGCCCTGGCTGCCGAGGATGTGGTGCATGAGGTGGCCGAACTCATGAAAGAACGTGACCACTTCGCTGTACTGCATCAATCCAGGATCTCCCGCCTTGCCTCCGGAGAAGTTGCAAACCAGCATGCCCTCCGGAAGCTGCCTGCCGCGGATGCCGGGAATCACCGGCGAGCTTGAAAACCACTTGTCTTTGCCGTCGCGCGGATGCATGTCGAGATAGATTCGCCCCAGCCGCTTGCCCGCGCTGCCGGGCGCGCCATCGAAGACATCGAATGTATCAACGGCCGGGTTCCACACGACGGCGTCCTTCACCTGTTTGAATTCAACATGAAAAAGCCGCGCGGCGGTCTTGAGGATTCCGGCCTGTACCTCATCGTAGGGAAAGTAAGGACGCACGCTCTGCGCGTCAAAGTCATACTTCGCGCGCCGGTACTGCTCGGACCAATAGCGCCGATCCGATTGGCTAATGCTCTTCAGGCCCGGCTCGCGCTGTTGCGCGAAGGCCAGCAACTGCTCGAACTCGGTGTGCGCGGCGCTTCGCGAGGCCTCGTCCACCTGGTTGAGCATGGACTGCACGTTCGCCGCGGAGCCAATCATCTGGTCCGCGGTCGCCAGGTCGGCGTAGTGGGCATAGCCAAGAATCGTGGCCAGATCTTGCCGCGCGGTCAGGATGTCCTTGAGCACCTGAACATTCCGTGGATAGGCCCGGTCGTCGTAGGCAAGAAACATTCTGCGGCGGAGATCGTGGCTCTTGGCAAAGTCGAGGACCGGGAGAACGTCGGGCTGCTCGGTGGTCAGGGTGTATGTGCCGTCCGCGGCCGGCTTGTGGAGGGCAATGTAGTCGGTGGGCAGGCCGTCGAGTTCTGCTCTTGTAGCTGTGATTTTCAGCGTGCCATCGGCCACATTGCGTCCGAACTTCAGGGAAAGGTCGGTGATCTTGTCGTTGAGCACGCGGATCTTTGCCCGCGTGGCATCGTCCTTGTCCACGCCGGAGAGCCGATACTCGAGGAGTGTCCGCTCAAGGTAGTGGCGCGTCGGCGGGTCGTTGGCAGGGAGGGGAACGGCCGCCAGCGCAGCGTAGACCTTGGGGTTCAAGCTCAGCTCAGTGTTGACCGAGGAGATCTTCGCCGTCATTGCCTGCCCTTTGTCGCGCAACGCCGCCGTGTCGGCCAGCGAGAATGCCAACGCCGCATTGTTGTTGGCCAGCCCAAGAAGATTCTGGGCGTCGTCAAAGGGCCGCAGCGTGTTTTCAACCGTGCGCGGGCCGGTGACCGCAAGCAGCTTGTCGATATCCGCCTGTTCCTCAGCCAGCCGCTGGTTCACCCACGATTCCAGCCCCGCCGGATTGTTTCCCGACACCCAGAAATGGAGCGGGTCCACGGCAGGTGATTGCGCGGCCATTGTCGGCGCGTTGGCGAACAGGGCCGTTAAGAGAACGGCAAGAACGTAGGCATTTCTACGGTGAAAGCTCATCCCCAAAGTATTTCACGCCGGTGCGCATTGGAAAAGAGGTCCTTTTCACAATCCTTTAATCGAGGCTATGACTTTGACTATAGCGTTGCGACTTTAAACCGCGGAATTTGCCTATGACTGAGGATGAAAGTATGGCGGGGAAGCGCCCAGAAATACGAAGGCCCCGGGTAATCAATCCGGAGCCTTTGCCTAGCTTGGTATCCAAAAATCTGGACGCCGCCTGAGAAACTATAAGCACAATAACACATCCGGCAAATTCATGCGGATCGCATTTTGGGGCCGAGTGCCGGGAAGAGGGCAAGGGAGTCGAACCCTAGTGGCTAATTAGGCCACTTGGCCGTTTCTCAAGCGGCGCCACTGGAAATACCCTCCAAACGCCTGCCTGAGACGCCTAACTGTATACCCTGCCGATGCACCGTGCCGGGCGCATCGATACCTTTGACTTGAGAATCGCCGGCTATTTGCAGATGAACCAGCGTCCACTGAGTTCTCCAGCACGATCCGAACCCTGAATCTTCAAAGCAACACCTCTTCAAATGATGGCTCAGAGCCACCTTTCCAACCGCCAACTATCTCACCCTCTTTTGAAGGCCGATCCCATTACACTGGGAACTGCCTCCGATGCCCGCTTACTGCGAAGTCGCGCTGCCTGTGCCGCTGGACCGCACCTTTACCTACGCGGTCCGCGACGGCCAGCTTCCTCAGCGCGGCGCGAGGGTGATCGCGCCATTTCGAAATGAGAAGCTGATCGGCGTGGTTACCGCGCTCTCGACTGTTGCCCCAGTGGACTTTGAGGCTCGCTTTATTGAAGCGGTTCTCGACGAAGAGCCTTTGCTGAGCGACAGCCTGCTGGCGCTGGCGGAGTGGATGGCGCAGTATTATCTGGCTCCGCTTGGCGAGGTCTTGCGGAGCATGTTGCCGCTGATGGCCGAGGTGCGCCGCAACGTTTTTTACCGGATTACCGATTTGGGGCGCGATGTGCTGGCGGGCAGCATGGACGGAGATTCGGCGCGCGGCGGAAAGCGGCGTGGCAAGCTCTCCCCGGAAGAGCAGGATACAGAGCGCAAGGTTCTGACGCGACTGGCTGACGGTGAGCCGATGAAGGTTTCCACGCTGCGCACCGCCACGGCCGCCACGCTGCCGGTTCTCGCCGGCCTTGTCCGGAAAAAATGGATTGCGCGCGAGACCTCGGCCGCAGAGCGCGATGCGCGGCGCAGGGAGCGGTTCGCCGTGCTGGTTCCCGAGTCGCGTCTTCCCACGCTCACCGAGAAGCAGCAGAGCATTCTGGCGGAGCTTGCGGCTTGCGGCGGCGAGCTTCCACTGGCCGAATTGCGCAAACGCGATCTGCCGTCATCGACGCTGCAAACATTGGTGCGGCGCGGGCTGGTCCGCATCGACGAGCGGCCGGCAACCTTTCGACTGGGCGGCCTGCAGCCGGCCGCGTCGCCATTCCTGCTCAATGAGCCGCAGACTGCGGCGCTGGCAGACATTGCAACGGCGCTGGGCGGATTCAAGACCTTCCTGCTGCATGGCGTCACCGGGTCGGGAAAGACAGCCGTTTATCTTGCCGCCATGCAGCGCGCGCTCGACCGCGGCCTCTCGTCGATTCTGCTGGTTCCCGAGATCGGCCTCACGCCGCAGAGCGCTGGCCTGCTCGATCGGGCATTCGGGCAAAGGGTGGCGCTGCTCCACTCCGCGCTTACGCCGGAGGAACGCAGCGAACAGTGGCGCCGCATTCGCTCAGGCGATGCGCCCATCGTTGTCGGCACACGCTCGGCCATCTTTGCGCCCGCGCCAAATCTGGGCTTGGTGATTGTCGACGAGGAGCACGACCAGAGCTACAAGCAGGAGGAGACGCCGCGCTACAACGCGCGCGACGTGGCTGTGATGCGCGCCAAGCTCGAGGGTGCAGTGGTGGTGCTGGGGTCGGCGACGCCGTCGCTTGAGAGCTGGCAAAATTCGGTGTCTGGCAAGTACATGCGCATTGAAATGCGCGACCGCGTGATGAATCGGCCGCTGCCCGAGGTCGAGTTGATCGACATGCGGCAGGAGTTCCAGCAGACCGGGCGAGACCAGCTTTTTTCCCGGGCGCTTGTCGAGCAAACGCGCGAAGCGCTGGATCGGGGCGAGCAGGCGCTGATTCTGCTCAACCGGCGCGGCTACTCCTTTGCGGTCATCTGCCGGGCTTGCGGAGAAAAGCTGGAGTGCCAGAACTGCGCCATCTCGCTCACGCACCATAAACCGCCTGCTGAGGACGCGGGTATAGCTCGCGCCGGCCAGCGGCTGGAATGCCACTACTGCGGGTATCGGCGCACGGTGCCGTCGCGCTGCCCGAAGTGCGACAGCGAGCACCTCTACTACCTCGGCGCGGGCTCCGAACAAGGAGAAGCCAGGCTGGGCGAAATCTTTCCCAAGGCGCGCATCGGACGCATGGACCGCGACACCGTTCGCGGGCGTTACGATCTTGAGCGGCTGTTGGCGCGGTTGCACTCCGGCGAAATCAATTTGCTGGTGGGCACGCAGATGATCGCCAAGGGACACGACATTCACGGCATCACTTTAGTGGGTGTAGTCGGCTGCGACCACGCGCTGTCCATGCCCGACTTCCGCGCCGCCGAACGAGTCTTCCAGTTGATGACGCAAGTCTCAGGCCGCGCAGGCCGCGGCGATCTCCCTGGCCGCGTGGTGGTGCAGACTTACTATCCCGATCATTATGCAATCGTGGCCGCAAGCAAACACGACTACTCGAGCTTTGTGGAGCGGGAGCTGAAGTACCGGCGCTGGATGCACTATCCGCCCTTCGGCGTGTTAGCAAACGTGCTGGTGCAATCGCAAAAGCTGGAAGAAGCCGCAGGCTGGTCGGCGGAACTGGGCAAGTGGTTTCAAGAGGCCGCGCCTGAAGGCGTGCGCGTGCTCGGGCCATGCACGGCGCCGATTGCGCGCATCAAGGGGACGTACCGGTTTCATTTGATTTTGAAGGCGCAGTCGCGAAAGATGCTGAATGCGGCGCTGCGGGGAATGCTGGCGCACGCGGACGAGGCTGAAGTACCGCGGCGGAATCTAATCGTGGACGTGGATGCGCTGCGGTTGATGTAGCCACCTGTGGTGGGGCAGACTGCGCTTGGCGCGGGGGAGAGCTGCATTGGCTTCCCACCCATCGCAAAGTACGCGATGGATGGGGCACCCAGATTCGTGGTTGTGTAGAGAGAGCAATGGGAGAAAGGGCCACCCGCCGAGCGAACGCTGAGTTGCGAAGGAAATGAAGGATGTCTCATTTTGTTGTGGTAAAGATTTTCAAACTAAGAATAGAGTTCGATTAGTAGGGAAGGAAATTCGCTCTGACCTTCGCCGTCGCGCGAAGACTATAGGCAACGCCTTAAGGAGATCGAGATGAAAGTGAACGAATTGGCTGGATGGGATCCAAGCGCA
The DNA here is from genome assembly GCA_964610185.1 of uncultured Occallatibacter sp. Taxonomy (GTDB): domain Bacteria; phylum Acidobacteriota; class Terriglobia; order Terriglobales; family Acidobacteriaceae; genus Telmatobacter. The sequence goes on from CAZSVJ010000085.1 coordinate 11,904, forward strand.
ACGGGATCGTCTTATGGGCCAGGATCTAGTTTTGCGATTCCTGCGGAGCAGGTAATCATTAAGATGGTTGTGCGAATCGCTGAAAATCGCGTCGAATACATCGGCACATTTCGAGGCAAGCCATTACCTTATTTCCTCGAAGCGCAGAACGGGAACATGGCGAAGAAACTGGCGACGTTTCTGGAAAACAACGTCGGGATCAGCCTGGGCGATGTAGGGTTGACGGAAGCTCCGGAAGACTGAAGCGGCGGGCGACCCAGACACCATAGCCGGGAAAGGAGAGAGACTGGATGAGTTGGACAGCAGCGGAATTCCATGACTGGTACGCCAAGACTACAGATTCTGTGAAGAGGTGCCGGGCGTTGAGTGATCTGACTTCCGACCAGGCAAAAGAGTATCGGGAATGGCTGACCTTCAGTCAGTTTGCGAAAGCATCGTCACTCGACGTTGATCCTCGGACGATTGAGAACAGAAAAGCCCCCGAGCCGGACATTTTCTGCGAAGTATCGGACAGCGGGCGCTATTTTGAATTGGGTACGGTAGTGGATGAGAAGGTAGCCAAGGGAGCCGCGGACGCGGCTCGGAAGGGTCTCGACATCCACGCGGGTTCCTGCTCGCCTTTAGAGGCATTACAACGAATGATTGAGCGGAAGTGCTCGAAGACGTACCCGACAAATGGTCTGCCGGTCAGCTTGCTGCTGCATTACGACGTGAACCTTCAAGCGCCACGTTCGAATGCGGTTGAGGCCGTCATCTCGGATCCCCGACAAAGGACTCTTCAGCAGTTTCACGCGAGTCAATTTGACGCAATTTGGTTCTTTGACGGCTGGGAAAAAAGGGTGCTGAGATTCATCGAACGATGACGCCAGATTGCCGGCTGCCCAGGTCTCGCCTTTGAGGCCTGGGAGCTCCGCCAGCGTCAATCGTCCTCAAAAAGTTCCTGGTGGGTTCCGGTCCGTTCCAAGTGAACTTTTTCTTCGGTAGCGGAGTAGATCAGCACCCAATCCGGTTCAACGTGAGCGTCTCTGTATCCGGCCCAATTGAGTTTGAGGGGATGGTCTTTGTACTGCACAGGCAAGGGCTGCCCTGCGAGCAGAAGTTCGATCAGCTTTTTCAGCTTTTCGAGGTCCTTGCCTCTCTTCTGAAGCCGCTTTACGTCGCGGTGAAATTGGCTTGA
>CAZSVJ010000086.1:0-9065 GCA_964610185.1 uncultured Occallatibacter sp.
CTTGGCCAGGTCACCGATAAGATCCCGGTGCGGTCCCATCTTCACCGCCGTCCACAAAGGGAGCGCGCCCGGTTTCCTACTAGGCTGGGGCGCGGCATTCTCCTACACGCTACAGATATATTTTGACTTCTCCGGCTACTGCGACATGGCCATTGGCACAGCGCGAATGTTGGGTATTGTGCTTCCGTTGAATTTCTTTTCACCGCTCCGTTCCACAAGCATCTCCGACATTTGGCGGCGCTGGCATATGACGCTTGGGCGCTTTGTGCGCACATATATCTATCAGCCGCTGTCTATCCCGCTTGCACGCTTCGCGGCCGCGAAGGGCTACGGCAAATGGACCGCGATGACCGTTTCGACCTTTGTGCCGACGTTTCTATCCATGCTGATCATCGGAACATGGCATGGGCCAAGTTGGACATACGTTGTCTTCGGAACCATGCACGGAATCTTCATGTGCATCAACGAGCTTTACAACGCCTTGACACGCAAAAGACGGCGCAAAAGGAAGGACAGCCGGGCAGCGATCTTCAGTTATGGTCTCCTGACCCTGCTCGCGTTTGTGACCGCCGAAGTGCCCTTTAGGGCAGACAATATGAGCGATGCATTCCGCATCTTCACCGGAATGGCCGGCCTGCATGGTTTGGGCTTGACAACAAACTGGAGCGAGTTTTTGTCCGCAAATGGAAACGGTATAATGATCCCCATCATCGTGCTCGGATTGCTCATCGTTTATTTTCTGCCCAATACCGAGCAAATTATGGATCGAGTGCATCCTGCGCTGGAATGGGAGAAGTGGCGTATCGTCGATCCAGCCCGCATCCGCATCGAGTTTCGATTTACACCCGCATGGATCGCAGTGGCGAGCCTCGCGCTCTTTCTTGGTTTCGCATTCATTTCGCGCGGAACCACAAAGTTCATCTACTTCAATTTCTAGCGGTGGAATATGGCAGCCGAGATAGACACGTTTGAAGTGGAGTTCCTGCCCAGGCGGCAGGCATGGAGCTTGCTCGCCTTATTTGCGGGAGCCTTTACACTTTGGCTTGTGTTTTCGCTTTTGCTGCCGCACGATCGTTATATTCGCTACCAGCAGCTCACGGGCTCCGACCTTTTCCGCACGCGCTGGGTTTACGAGCGAATCCACTATGACAAGACACCGATCGATGTTGCTATTATCGGAAGCTCTCGTGTGGAAGCTGCGATCAGCGCGCCTGTCCTCGAGAAGGAACTGACTGCGAAGCTGGGTCGCCCGATTCATGTTGCAAATCTCGCTATTCCTCAAGAAGGCCGCAATCTGCACTACCTTATAGCACGAGAATTGATCGAGAACCATCCCGAGACGCGGATCATCCTGGTGTCTGTTGTCGAACAAGCCGAGCTTTCGCATCCCGCATTTCGCTATCTCGCCGATGTCAATGACGTGCTGCGCGCGCCTTTGCCGATCAATCACTATTACTTCCTCGATGCCGGGTTTCTTCCCTACCGGCAGATGAGTTACTTTGTTCAGACCGAGTTTCCCCAGTTTTTCGGAGTGAGCCGCTCATTCCGCCAGGACTACGCGGGTACCGGCATGGATACTACGCACAGCTTTTACCTGCCCAGCGGAAAACTGGTGGACCGCGATGCTGTGGCTCCTCCCGAAAAACTGGCCGCTGGTTCCAGACAAATGATCAACGACGATGGCGGCGATTGGCATCAGCCATCGCGCTGGCACGCATTGAACAATCCACTGGAGAACGAGTATACAAAGCGGCTCGTTGAGGTGGCGAAAGAGCATTGCGTTGAGACACTCTTTGTCCGTTTGCCATTCTACAAAAGTCCCACTCACATGTACGATGAAGCTTTCTATCGTGACCTAGGGCCGCTTCTGGATGCGGAACAATTGAGCGGCAATCCTCAGAATTTCGGCGATGCGGGACACTTCAACCATTCTGGGATCGATCTGGTATCCACATGGCTGTCGAGTTCCATCGATCCATATCTAGGTCCGTTGGATAACCATTCGCCGTGCCTCAAATAAATGTTCGTAAGCGGCCGGGAACATGGACCGTTGATTCCAGCACCGAATTCTCAATAGCCGGCCGGCTCGGAATAGCCCTTCTGAGGGCGGAGCGATTCGTCAGCGAGCGCGATTGTAGAACCATCAGTGAATCGAGCGCTGGTTACCGAGTTACTAAAGAATACTTCTCATTCGTTGAATCGATGTTTTAAACTTGTTGTGACGGGGATTGTATCGGAGGCGCCGGATGACTCATCGCTCGATGATCGGCTTCGTGATTCTCGTTTGTATGATTCCGTGCGAACCAGCGCAGATGGCGGGAGCAGCAGGCTTAACGGCCAGCTCTGCCTCCCAGAGCACACCGGTTGCACAAGATGGGGTAAAGAGCTATACCGTCCCTGCTGGAACCAGGATTTTGCTTTCTCTAAAGAGTGAGATCAGCACTCGCGTCGCAATGCCCGGTGATCCGGTATACCTTGTATCCGAATTTCCCGTGGTCGAGGATGGCGCAGTGGTGCTACCCGCCGGCATGTATGTCAGAGGAGTTATCGATAGTGTCCAGCGGCCCGGCAAGGTGAAGGGTCGCGCGCAGCTTCAAATGCACTTTGTGTCGATGATGTTCCAGAATGGCGTGGAGATTGCCCTTTCTAATGGATCCTTGGCCGGCGTTCCTGGCTCCGGCGGCGCAAAGGTAAAGAACGCCGAAGGGACCGTCGAGCAAGCTGGAAGCAAGGGGCAAGACACACAGCGAATTGCATCCAACACATTGGAGGGAACAGGCGTTGGCACCATTGCCGGATACGGAGCCGGGAATGTGGGGATGGGAGCAGGGATCGGCGCGGGCGCCGGAGCGGCTGCGGGAGTTTTAACCACCCTGTTTACGCGCGGCAACGACATTGTGTTTCCCCAGGGCACGGCGCTGGAAATGGTGCTCAACCGGCCGCTGGTGCTACAGCAGACGCAACTGGCTGGGATGCCGGCGTACACTGGGATACCCATACCCGCGCCCGCAGCAACGCAGCAAATGCCGGCGGCCACGCCTAAACCCAGCAATTAGCTCGGACAGAAACATACACGGTACATCCTCACATCGTCTCGCGCATCAAATGCGGCTGTAGTTATGCGTCGCTCCGCTGCGGGACTTACACTAAGAACTGCGGATGGTCTCTCACAGATGACGGGCGCAGAACTTGCAGTTATGCTCTTTGTCGCCGGATCGCTGAGCCCAACGCGAGTCATCGCAGCGGCTCCTTACCTTTTTGCGTTTGTTTCCTGCGTCATTGCATGGGTTGGAAGCCGTGGCGCTCCCCATCGAATGAAGTTTTCGGCAGCCCTCACTATGCTGGAAGCGGCACTCCTCTTGGACGCGGTCTTCAATGGGCGTGTGAGGGTGCATAGCCTCCTGGACAGCGAAGTGATCGCGAGAAACATGTATGATCAGCGTTTCGGCCCTCAATATGCGGCGCTCGTTCTCTTGGCGATCGCGGTTGTGGGGGGAGTCGGGCTGGTGTTCCGGCTCTTTCGAGGCAGACCCGGGGCATGTCTGGCCGCCTTCGGCTGTATCCTCTCGCTGTGTTTCTGGTGCATCGAGGTCGTCTCCCTGCATTCCGTCGACAGCTTCCTTTATCACAGAGTGAGCGGAGTGATGCGCATCAGCGCGGCTCGGGCCGTGTTCGCTCTGATGACGTGCGTGGGCATCTTATGGGACGTCTTCGCTGCTCGTGCCGATGTTGGCACAGGATCGTCTATCATTCCCTGATGCGCAGCGCCGATACACATGATTTTCCCGAATCAGATCAAAAGTTGCCTTGGCGTCCCGAACCCAACTGGAGCACCGGCGCGAATCGGATTGCATCGACCGATGGATCACAATCAAAGCATAGACTGAGTCTAGATGCATTTTGGCCGGTGGCGAATTCGCGATTGAGAATGCTCCGACTTCGCTCTTTTCACGGCTGTTGAAGCTCTGTCTAATGCCTCGACTTATCCCATCTCAAGAATCCATTACCATCTTTCTCGCGAAGACAGGCGGTTTCAGCAATGGCAACATCAAGTAAGAGCGCCTCGACAGGAGCGGGCCTCAACGACCATCACCAAGGTAACCATTCGCTTAAGAAATCGTAACAAAGTAATTGCGATCTACGGTAACCTGATTCTGAACCCATCATATTGACTAACACTGCTCCCACTGCATTCAGCTAATTGGCTCTAAAAGGGGCCAAAAGAATCAGGTGGTCGTTGAGTTCTGATGAGTTCTATAGGGGGAAGCTGGAAAGTCACTTTTTTTGCACAGGCTGATCGTGTTAGAAGAAGGTCGTGTACGGAATCGATCATCGCGAGGGCGTATATTCTGTTAGACTTTGCGGAGGGAAGCGATCCGAGGACCATCCTCTGCGTGCGATGTGGGAGGATGACGGCTGACAGGATGTTCAAGGCTTTCCGCTTAATTGCTCGGGCGACCAGAATCGGAATTTTGACGGTAAGAGAATTGCTCCGACAGCGGCCAACAACAAGCGGACCCAGATAAAGGAACTTTGGTTTTGTCATCAGCTCGGCCGACAAGCCCCACGATGTCTTGTCGTAAGCTGAGTAAGTCAAGGTGAAGCATTCGGGAATCCGAAATAGCTTCGCTACAAAACGGGAGATTCCTGGCCACCCGCTTTCGAACCCTAGCAAGCCAATTGATCAACTTTTGTGTTCATGCGCCGACGGTTGACTGGTCTTTAGCGTACCCGAAATGGTGCGCCGCACAGAGAATTGGATGTAAATCAGACGATAAGCGAATACTCACGCGACATCTTGCCGAATCAGTCCGCATGAGATGCGTCGCTCTTTGTCGACTTCCTTCCGTAAAGTATTTCGGAGATTGTAATGAACGGGTTGATTATGAGATTGAGGTTGAAGTTCTTCCGGCCCTGTGTTTTGCCGGCCTCCATTGTGGTGGTCTCTTTTTTCGGTGCGGCCTCGACCAAGGCCTTTGCGCAGACGGAAGCGCAAACAACAACGGTGACAATCTCAAACACCACTGAGATTGGGGGGATCGACCGCCCTGGTATCAATCTCGGGGGCGATGCAAATTACGGTCCACTACAGATTTTAAAATCGCTCAATTACGCCAACGGCGGTTATTTCCCTGGGACCTATGCTGGAACTACATACTCATGCAGCACAGGAGGATCGAACACAACAACCTCTTGGTACAACAACATCACGAATGCGCCCGGGTTTCCGGTGAATTTCTGGGCGGGGGCTACTTTTGTCGCCATCGATTCAGCTACGGGAACCAGCTATGGTTCGGGCACGGTTACGGCATCGACGGCGAATACGGGAGCGACCGGAATCACTTTCACCCTCTCTCCTGCGATCAAGTCCGCCTGCAATCCATCCCAAAACGACGTATTGATTGTGCGGCAGACGGCTGCGAATACCTTGCTCTCGCCCAGCCAAGTAATTTCCGACGGCTCTTCAGTCTGCTCCGGAGCCACTTGGGATACTTCCGATACCTCACCTTCGTCGACCAACAGCTACCACAGTCTTGAAATGCCAACCGGGTGTGTCGCTACGTTCTATATGGACGCGGTGCTTCGCAATGCCACCAACACAAACCCGACCCTGGCCGCGCAAGGGGTGCCCTGGATCAATCTCAACGGCTCCTACACCGCTACTTTCAAAGCGAAATGCCTTGTTGGCGGGTGCAGCGTCACTTACAGCGTGGCTAGGATCGGTGGCGGCACGACCTACGTGGGCAGCACCATAGTCAATCCATCCTACAGCTCGACTCCGGGGGTTGGTTGGACCACCTACACCAATAACTTTACCGCCGCAGAGACCGGGGCGCAAATCAGCAATCTTGGGTATTTCATCACATGCACGGGTACTTGTCTGCTGCAGGACGTTGATGTAATTGAAGGCTCTACGCTGCCCGGGAACACGACCGTTTTTCGAGACGCGGTGGTATACGAGTTAGAGAAGATTCATCCCGGATCACTACGCTTCATGGACTCTTCCCAATGGTGTTCGGATGTCGCGGATGAGATCGCCGCGACCGGAAACCGGCGATGGTGCGGATCCAGCGACGCCCAGCCTGGCTTGAATGGTCCTCCAATCGGCTACAACGATGTTCTTGCCCTTGCGAATCTCATCGGCTCCGATGCGCTTATCTCGGTAGGCATATTGAATCAGCCATCTGACTGGGCGACGCTGATCAACTGGCTAAGTTCTTCTGGGTGGGTATCGACTTATGCCGCGACAGGTCACAAGATATATCTTGAGGACGGGAACGAGGCGTGGAACGGCGGTGCGTCGCCTACTCTTTGGTACGGGGACGGGCTTTCTTACGGATATACGCTTGGTCTTAACTTGGCGGCGGCAAGAGCTGCCAGCGGCTATAGCAGCAGTGTCATCAAGCTCGTTGGCGATGGTTGGGTGGCGCCCAGCCAAGGGTACGGGCCTTACGGATGGATCGCAAATACGATGCAGGCGGCCGGTTGCACGCCCAGCGCGCAAGCTAATTGCCCGAATTTTATTGACAATGCACCTTATATGCTGAACTACCTGGGGAGTTTTAATACTTCCGGCGCTAACGTGGCCACAACGGGAGCGCCATTCTTGGACGAATGGGCCGAGGTCGCCAATATTGACTCGGTCAGTTCTCCACCGCAATATGCCCAGTCGATGTATCTAAATCAGCAGTACGCAAAAACCAACTATGGAGTGAACACTCTTGTTTATGAGGTAAATGAAAGCACGACTTCCGGCACTGCCGCAACTCAATTGCAGCTCGATCAAATTAATAGCTCGGTGGGAAATGCGCTGGCTATGGCACAGCATGTGTTGTTGATGCAGCGAGATTCGCAGGTGGCCGGGCCAATCCATGTCTTCGATTTGGCCCAGCCCTTTTTCGCATATAACTGCGGCGGAAGCGGGTGCGTCAATGGAACGGAGACGCCTCTGTGGGGTGCAAATCTCCTGATGGCTACTGGGCCTGGGCAGACACCCGGAGCCGCGAACGTGGACAGGCCGCTAGCAATCGCTCTTGAAGTGATCGACAACGCCATCGGATCGAACAGCAACCTAATGTCCATTACGCAGTCTGGTACGCCTATCTTCAGCTATCCCGGCGGTCAGCCCCAAGGCTCATCGGAAACAATCCTGCCCAATGGCGCCGTTCCTTATGTGAATTGCTTCTCCTACAGCAACGGGTCCTCTGCCTGGACCACAATCTGCTTCAACAACAATTTGACTACTTCTGAGCAGGTTATTCTGGCCGGGCCCGGAGCGCCTACCGGATCGGTAAGCGAAACTGTGTTCCCAGGTCCTTCAAATCTAGTTACAGATCACAACGAAGATACCTATCTGGGAGCGTCGAGTACCTCGCCTGTCGTTGCCGCTCCGTCTGCAACTACGACGAGTGGAACCAGCTATTCAATTCCTCCAGCTTCGATGATTGCGCTTACATATATTGTCGAGGCCGCTCTGGCCGCGCCTACCTTCTCTGCGGGCACCGGCGCATATGTTGGAGAGCAGACAGTGGCGGTTACTTTCCCCTCAGGCTCAACAGGGTGCGTCGGGATAAACACCATGCCGACAGCTCCGGTGCCGGGAACGTGCGGGCCCGGTGGCGCGCCCTACGCGGGTCCGATCGCGGTCAGCACTTCGGAGACAGTGAACGCAATCGCCACCGAGGTCGGTAGCGCAAATTCCGCAGCTGCGACGGCGGCCTTCACGATCGTTCCGCCCCCGGCGGCCGCTCCAACCTTCACGCCCGCGGCAGGGACCTACACAGCGTCGCAGACTGTCTCAATCGGCAGCGCCACATCCGGTGCGAGAATCTACTACACCACCAACGGAACGACACCCACCACGGGCTCGACCCTCTACAACGGTTCAATCACGGTATCCGCTTCGGAGACGATTGAAGCCACTGCTGTAGCTCCCGGTTATAGCAATAGCGCGGTTGCAGCGGCTGCCTATGCGATCATTCCGCCCACGCCTCCTGGCAGCTTGATCGCCAACGGCACTTACTCCGTCACAAACAAGAACAGCGGGCTTGTCGTCGATGTCGCCGGTGGGTCCACGGCGTCAGGAACCGGTATCGACCAATCGGCGTCAAACGGCGCAACCAGCCAGAGGTGGCAGCTTACCAATTTGGGCAACAACTACGTGGAGCTGGTGAACGTCAACAGCGGACTTGCCCTCGAAGTGCAGGGATCATCCGCCGCGAATGGAGCCTCAATCGACCAATCGCCCTTAAGTGGAGGAAAAAATCAGATATGGCAAGTGGTCAGCGAAGGCGGCGGTGCCTATGAACTCGTCAACGAGAACAGCGGTCTGGCGTTGGACGTCCCAGGCTGGTCAGGCTCCGCAGGCACGTTGTTGGATCAGTGGTCGGCAAACGGAGGCGCGAACCAGTTATGGTTGGTGGTGAGCACCGTGCCCGCCGCCGCTACTCCTGTCTTTTCAGTTGGGAGCGGCACTTACTCCGGAACGCAGACAGTGAACCTTTCCGACACAACCGGCGGAGCAAGCATCTACTACACGACCAATGGAACTGCGCCGACGACTAGCTCGACACTCTACAACGGCTCAATCACGGTATCTGCTTCGGAGACGATTGAAGCTATGGCCGTAGCTTCCGCCTACAGCAATAGCACGGTTGCAACGGCTGCGTTTGTGATTAATATGCCCCCGGCAGCTGCACCAAGCTTCGCGCCCGCGGCAGGGACTTACACAGCGTCGCAGACTGTCTCAATCGGCAGCGCGACATCTGGAGCGAGCATCTACTACACGACCAACGGAACGACGCCTACCACGGGCTCGACCCTCTACAACGGTTCGATCACGGTATCTGCTTCGGAGACGATCGAAGCGATTGCTGTAGCTTCCGGTTATAGCAATAGCGCGGTTGCAATCGCTGCCTATGTGATTAGTCCGCCCGCCTCGGGCGGATTGATCGCCAACGGCACTTACACCATCACAAACAAGAACAGCGGGCTTGTCGTTGACGTCCCTGGTGGGTCCACGGCGTCAGGAACCGGTATCGACCAATCGGCGTCAAACGGCGCAA
>CAZSVJ010000086.1:9165-12645 GCA_964610185.1 uncultured Occallatibacter sp.
CGTAGCTTCCGCCTACAGCAATAGCACGGTTGCAACGGCTGCGTTTGTGATTAATCCGCCCGCCTCGAGCGGATTGATCGCCAACGGCACTTACACCATTACAAACAATAACAGCGGGCTTGTCGTCGATGTCCCCGGCTGGTCAGGAACTCCCGGAACCGATATCGATCAATGGACATCAAACGGCGGAGGCAATCAGAAATGGCAACTCACTAACTTGGGCAACAACTACGTGGAGTTGGTGAACGCGAGTAGCGGACTTGCCCTCGAAGTGCAGGGCTCATCGAGGGCGAATGGGGCCTCAATCGACCAATCGCCCTACAGCGGAGGTGAGAACCAAATATGGCAAGTGGTCAGCGAAGGCAGCGGCTCTTATGAACTTGTCAACGAGAACAGCGGTCTCGTGTTGGACGTCCCAGGCAGGTCGGGCTCTACAGGAACGTTGTTGGATCAGTGGTCGGCAAACGGAGGAACGAACCAACTGTGGTCGATTCAGTGATGAGAATGAATCATTGCCGAAGGTCGTCCACAGGCTGCATAGAGCAAACGACTTTGAGTTCAACGATCACAGAACCGCTTCGGTCAACTGCCGAGTTGTACCCAGCAAATGATCTGCATGCACCCCGCTTCTCCAGCGATTAATAATTAACCATCCCATCCTGCGCGCGCCCGCCTCCGCAAATGCCAGTCAGACAATCGAGCTCTGCTCCGTGACGGAACTATGAACCTATTTTAGTTAAATCTTCCAGCAGGAACCGCCAAGAAATTGAACGCCTGAAAAGGATACATTGCGGCTTCTTGGAAGCCCGCCAGATCTAACGGTGCCCGCTGATTCAGGAAGTCTTTGATTAGGAAGATATTGTATCCCAGCTCATCTACCAATAAGGCAAACAGGTCCTCGCGATTCAGGCCAAGTTTCGCCGCCCCGTCATGGCTGCTCTCAAACAGAATGATCGGCATATCGCGCGCAATCAACTGGCGCGCCCCCCTTAGCACCAGGAGTTCCGCGCCTTCCACATCGATTTTGACGAACGCATATTTTCGGTCGGCTCCAACCACGTTATCGAGCATTTCGCAATCGACTGTCTGCTCGACAACTTCATCCTGAGTTGCGGTGCCCCTTGCAAAACCACTAAATCCAGGACGCGAGACGTTCTGAAAAAACGTAAGCCTTTCGTGCTTATCTCCCAACGCCAACGCCTTAATTTCGACTTCGGGAAATTTCCGGCGGAGCCACTGTGCTTTCTCGGGAACTGGCTCGAACGCAATGTGTCTCCCTCGCGGCGAGTAGTGGAGCATCAAGCTCAAGGATGATCCTATGTGGCAACCAATATCGATGCAGTTCGCATCGTTTTGGATAATCTTCCGCATAGCCTGTTCAATCCGGTCCTGCTCCACATGGATTTCGTGAAGCTCGGGATGCCTCAGTCGACCCACGATTCCAGAGACATCCCGGAGCCGCTGTACCGGCCTTTCAAGCAGAGTGCGTATCAGCAAAGACTTGACGTAGAGCCAGGTCATTGATTCATCCTCAATTCGGGCAAACGGCGGAGATTCCGAATGGCTGACGAGAGCTGGCGTGTCTGAATCAAGGCTCCGAACAATTCATTCTTCAGGTAGGATTTGAGTGTCTTCGTGATCATCACGATTCTACCTTTCCGCCCGCTTGGATTTGTAGCGCCGGATTCAACATTCCAGTAGCGTTTGAGCAAGATGCTGCCAGATCAAGAGCGCGACGAACTAGGAATACGGACGCCAGGTTCTTAGGATCAAGGAAAATCCGCTCCTTCTGCCGACGGCTTGTCGCCGTCGAATCCACCAAACCAAAGATTTATTGTACATTCTGCGGCTATTAATTAATTCTGCAACGAAACCCTAATGATTGCGATGCTTGATTCGTGTTGGGGAACTGTGGCCGCCCTGCATCGAAGGCCCGACGATTGCGGACCGCTAGCATACTGCGAGATATTTATGAGAAGATGAATTCTCGGCGAGGGTTGTCCCAGTTTTTCATCCTCCGGCGGCCCGACCAAGGAAAAGCAATACAGATAGCTGGAAATGCACTCGTGGCGCTCAGGACAGTGCGAGGGATTTTAGGGCAGTACGGTGAGTATCAACTTAAGCAAAGGTCTTATGAGATACCTCTTCAATACAGGCGGCGGTTGCTGTTGGAGATCGGAAACCGGCAGTTGATCGCTGTGATAGTGATCCGCCGCTGCAAGTCAAGGCGCCCCCAAGCCTGCGTCACATCGCCGCAGGTTGGCCGGGAGGCGACCCGCTTTCTGGTTTTGAGCCATCCTTTGCAGCCGGCGCTGGTAGCTGAGGGTTCCGTCCGGAGATGGAAATGCATTCAGTACAGCCTTTTGTATTAGTTTTCGCCGTCCTCGCTATCGTTAGATTATGGCGTTCTGCGGAATCGGCGATGATCGATGTTCTTCTGCCGGCGCTGCTATTAGTCCCGTCGGTCTGCATACTTCGAATTCCTCACGTTCCTCCCCTTTCTTGCGTGGATGCTGCCCTCATTCCAATAGCCTTTGCAACACTTATCCGTCGATGGAGCGACTGGCGATTTCAGCGTGCCGACCTATGGGTCATTCTGTTTGCGCTTGCAGGCGGCTGCACAGATTACATAAATCTCGGGCTCAGGACCGCTCTCTTCGCTTTTCCAGCGAGCTTTCTTGACGTTATGCTTGCTTATATCACTGCGAAACTGCTGATTGAACAGACAGGATCCCGCGAGCGATTTGCACAACGACTGGTATCACTTCTCGCGGCGGTAGGGGTTATTTCAATAGTCGAGTTTATCGGTAGGAAGAACCTATTTATCATCGTCGCGCGCCGGGTCTTTATGAGCAATTTTAGCGAGTATGACCAAATGCGTGATGGCTTCCTGCGAATTAAGGGGCCTTTCGAAGGACCTGAAGAGGCTGGGATAATGCTTCTGGTTGGTTTTTTCCTCTCGCTTTGGCTCTGGTTTGTGAACAGGTCCAGCCAAAGGGTACGTGAACCGAGATACCTGGGATTGCGTCGCTCAATCTTATGCGTTGGCGGCATTTTGTTGGGCTTATTTATGACGCTTTCGCGCGGACCATGGCTTGGTGCCGCGTCCGGTTTCTTGATTGCTCAAATCGGTCTGGCGAAAAACAAGCGCTTGGCCGTGATCGCGGCTTTAGTCCTGGGCTCCATCGGGGGCGTTCTTGCCCACAACCAAGCCGCGCAATATTCGAAGCAAGCCAAGGAATATGAGGAAAGCGGTTGGCAAGGGCTCAGCGAAACGGAAGCGAGTGCGTTATACCGGACTCATCTATATGACACCTACAGACCAACAGCCGAAAGGGGTGGGCTGTTTGGATTGAGCGCGACGGCCTATCCGAGAATCCAACCATTCGATTCCATCGACAATGAGTATCTTTTTCTCTGGGTTATACAGGGCAAGGTTGGAATATCCTTGTTCATACTTATTGTGCTGGAAGGCGCCAT
>CAZSVJ010000087.1:0-12600 GCA_964610185.1 uncultured Occallatibacter sp.
GAACGCGGTAACGGATTCGAAACGGACGACAGAACCGCATTGGCCATGCAATACCCCTTTCTGGGCAGGTGTAGTCGGCGCAACTATTCATTTGTAGGCGCTATTGGACATCTCACGGTTTCAAAGGCGGCCGTGGATCCCTGGAAATGTCTTGATCATATCTACAAGCGGAGGCAAGATCGAGGTAAGCGATAGGCGCTTTCACCTCTTGGCAAGAAATGGCGGACGGTGCGGGTACGTGGAGTTATGTACGGGGCCTCTCTAGGTTTCGAGATAATCCGCAGGGGCGACACTTCCCAGATCCGTGACCCAACCACGAGCGCCGACAACAGCCATGTAAGATATGGCGATAGCCGCAAATACCAACAAGAACGTATCGGACATGAGCGACACGAAGTACTGAGTGTCAATTGGTAAAGCAAAGACCAGCATGCTCACTGTGAACAGCGAAGTAAACCCGATCAATCCGAGACCGCGCTTGCAGAAGAATAAGCGCCGAACATACGAGAACAGATATCCGAGCACCGCCGAATAGAATAACCCCCCAATAGGTCCGAAGAAAATGTCTGCGGCTACGTAAAAGCATGTATTGGGTCCTAATATCGTAGCCAGAGCCCGCTCCCCGACGATATCGGTCACCATCCTATACCCAAGCGGATCCTGATAGGGCGCCAGGCGTAGCATGCCGAGAATCGGATTGAGCACATAGCCAATGAATTCGAAAGCAGTGTGCCCGGAGAAATCCTGTATGATACCCGGTCGATAGTAAAAAAGGACAACGTCTCCATAAGCGACAATACGCACCAAGAATTTCGACCACGCGTCTGTCCATGTGCCACCTTCGGCAGCCAAGACTGTAACGGCCCAGATTCCAGCCACAAACATCACGGGTTTTGTCCATTTCTTCAATCCTGCGATAGCAGGCATGGTGCTGAAGCCACGATGATGTGTCAGATATGCGAACATGAAGACCAAAACCATGATCGAGCTTTTTGAGCCGCTCAAGCTGACAAACAACGTTTCGATAGCCGCAACCATCAGCCATAACCTTGTGCGGCGGCCGCAAACATAAAGGACTAGCGAGGCGCATGGAATAAAGTAACCCATCCCGCCGTTCATCCGTTTGATCCAGCCCAGCCCGCCGACGAATTCGCTGACTTTGGCGCCCACTCCAGCATCGCTCGAGAACACCGGAAATCCGGATGTAGCGCCCAAGTAAAGATTCGCAACCACGCTGACAATAAAGAGCAGAGCGACTGCGCCCTCCAGCACTGAAAATTCGAGCGGGTGAATCGTGAGCCATGGGGTTTTCTTGGAATCTGCCACCCGAACTGATGCCTTTGGAAGAGCATTGCAGGAGAAACCCAGAAAGAACGCAAGCTGGAAGAAGAAGAACTCGTACCACCAATAATGGTCAGTCACTGTATTGATCATCAGAACGGATGCGGATATTTCACCAACGATAAACAGGTTTAATGGGTCGAAAAGGGAGAGGATATGGCGCCAATACAACAGGACGAAGATCGCCGTGAACACGAGAGTGCTCAGGAGGAGAAGGCCGCCATCGATTCCATATATGAGCATTGGTCTCAGACCAGAAAGCGCAAGTCGCGGTACTTGATTGCCTGGCGCAGGCTGTACAGAAAGCAATAAGCAACCGTAAGGGTCTCGCGGAGCCATAAGCCATCGCCCAGAAGATGAAGCGATCGGATTGTCTCTCGGTGGCGCCAGAGCCGGCTCTTCCGATCCTGATCAGTGACAACAGCCAGGTCGTGGTGGATTACTGCATCGAGGACGACAAAGTGGGCGTTTGTTGTGGCGTACTCACGCATAAAATAGTTGTCGATGTTATAGAGCCGAAACCGCTCGTCATATCCTCCAAATTTGTTCCGCAAATAAGTCGAAGAGATCGCCATTCCACTATTGATTGCTGTCTTGTGCCGGGCTGCTATCAACCCCGTCTCCTTTTTTTCCCAGTGCGAACCTTTGAACCCCCGCAAATTGGCGGGGCTCACGATTTGACCGCGACAGGCTACGATTGGCAGGAAGAGGAAGATCCCCGGATACTTCTCCACTCCATCCTGAAGCGCCGGCAAAAACGCATCGGGAATCGTCGAGTCATGATCGAGGAGAAGAAGAAAGTCGAATTGCTTTCCGTTCGGTGTGCAAAGATGGTCCCGAATAACAGTGTTATAAACCGTCGCGAGCCCTGGATTTTCAGGATGATGCAGATAGCAGGCTTGAGGCAGTGCACGACGCAGCCATTGGAGTTCCGCGTCGACTGGGGCTCCCTTGCTGTTATCCCATACGAGCACCTGGGAGTCGCCAAGCAACCCTTGTTGCGCAGAGAGCGATACCAGCGTTTCAGATTGACTGAGCACGCGCTCGTAGACTACAACAAGAACGAGATTCACCACGGCAAACGGCTCCAGACCGAACGGATCCTCTTCCTCAATCCCCGCATCTTGAAATAGAGATAAGAGGCAACGACATATGCCGGCCCATAGTTCTTCCGGATGATGCGAAATACTTCTTTGAATGTGGCGCCACTCGCTGACCTGCTTTCGGCGGCAGTGTTTGCGGCCAAAGAGCTCTGGGCACGACAAGGAAAGTGGGACAAACCGTCCGTGCTATGATTTGCGATCAGCGTATCGAAGAGGGTAACTTTGTCACCCCTGAGTATCATTCTCTGGTTCACGTCGTAATCGGCGAACACCCGAAAATCCGTGTCATATTTAATGAAGGCTTCGCGTAAATAGAAGGTGCCTTGATGGTGTAATGTATTGGTCAGTCTCAGTTTCCAATCGTTTCGTGGAACGAACACGTCCCGATGATCGATCAGCACTCGAAAGCCGGCAATGACAGTCCCATCCTTCAAGCAGCATTGCAATTCGCGGGTAGGAATCCGGATCAAAGTGTCGCCCAGATTGAGATGGTATAGAAACCTTCCGCGAGCCGCATGAACCGCCTTGTTAATCGCGTCATAAATGCCGCGATCCGGCTCGCTCAACCAATATTCGATTGAATCATCGTATTTCCGAACGATATCGAGAGTAGCATCCTTCGATGCACCGTCGACGACCAGCAACTCGTAGTCGTCGCCTGGCTGGCTCAGCACGCTTTCGATGGTATCGGCAAGTTGCAGATCGCCGTTCCTCACCACGGTAATGATGCTGACAAGAGGTGCTTCTCTCACCGAGCCGATGTTTCCTGCCCGGATGCGTCTCCCTCCCTCAATTTTCATCGATGCCGGTGTCATTGCAGTTAGATCCCCTTCTGACTCCTCTAACTGACAAGCACTGGTTGCTAAACAGCGATTTACAAACATTCGAAGCTCAGCGTTTGCCTGTGCACCTTAATCCGTGCTCAATGTAGCCAGGGCGCGAATCAATCTTGAAGACGAACGGCGGCCGCACTCGGGGAAGCTAGAAGGCCATTGAACAGGTTCCACGTCTCGCGGCAATACATTGCAGGCCAATTCATCGCCGATACGGTTCGAAAGGCATCGTGGCAAGACTGACTGTAGTCTTGCTGAGTCTTTGTAATCTCCATAACCGCAGAGGCAATCTCGTCTGGAGACTCCGCGTCGACGACCAAGCAGCCTGGGCGGCCTGCCAAGAGTTCTGCCGCACCCGCACTTTTCGAGATGATTGAAGGCAGGGACGCCGACATAGCTTCAAAGACAGCCAGACCCCAGCTCTGGTCGAGATTCGGGAACAGGAATATATCCGCGTCCCCGACAATTCGCTTGAACTCGTCATCGTCAACCTCGCCTGCAATGTGAACAGGCACCTCAAGTCCGGCTGCCAATTCACGGATTTTGTTTGCATAGGCTGCGGATGCGTGCGTCGCACCCACAAGTGTGAGGGAGGAGCCGACCGCCCTTTCCCGCAGCAGAGCCATGGCGTGAAGCAGAACTTCGTAGTTTCGGTAAGGGAAGAATACCCCGATCGAAAGCAACGCTCGCTGCGTTTTGAAGCTTCTGGCCCGCGGCTCCGTATCCAGTTGATCGACGCCGGGATAGAAGAGCAGGGAGTCAGTCTTATAGCACTTATCCACTCTCTCTTTGTTCTTCCTTACGTTGACGGTTACCTTGTCTGCGAGCAATGCCGCCATCCGGCCAGTGAGACGATGGACCAAGTGGGTCCATCGCGGCTTCAAATTGCGATAAGGCCCAACGCGAAACGCCGGGTGCAAATCATTGATTTGCCAAACAACCTTCATCTGGGGATGACGAAGTTTTGCGAAAAGCACCACCCACTCACACATCAGATCGTGCACATTAAGAATCTCGGTATCCGGGCCAATCATGGATGCGACGCGCAAAGCATCGACGATTGAACCAAGCGCCCTCGATACCCAACCTTTCCTATTGGTTGGTGAAAGGGATTCGATACCGAGCCAGCCAAACTCTCTGTAGCCCTTCTCGCGGTCATAGTTGAAAGCGAGAATCTGTATAGAAGCGTTCCGCCGGATCAAGTCTTCCGCCAATCGAAGTACCTGCTTTTGTGTACCCCCATGGATCGAAAGATCGTGTACGACTAAAGCGACTTTCATACCGACAATGTGCCTCCGATGCAGAGCACTCCGCGAGTTTGAGCGGCTTGAGAATCAGTCTCCGTGTGGATTGAAGGTTTCGGCCAGGAGTGGAGGCTCGCCTTACGACTCCAGTGCAGGAATGCCGCGAGTGCGGCAGCTTAGTTCAGTTCCTTGCAGGCCGCAATCCATTGGCGCATGCAGTATGCCATTTGATGAAAATAGCCGCGCGAAGCGTCGTTCCAGATCGTGCCAGAGAACGATTCAACTGCATCCTCGAGCAGGTCTGCGAGTGAAGTGTAAGCTTCGGTGTAGTTGTTGCCTTCCAGACGGACATCCACCAGCCACTGCAGAAAGTCTTCGAACGCCCAGATACATGCAAACTCATTGGCTGCATCGCGCATGTAGTTATGAGAATTGCGGCGATGCTCTGCGACCGGCGAGCCTACCCGGATCTTATATCCAAGATGACGGACGCACGCCTGGCTGAAGTACCCACTGACAATATCTCCGAATCTATCGATGGGCATGCCGCCCAGAGGATATCCCATGCGGACGTAGTAATAAGCGACAATCACCTCTCGACTCAGTCCCGTATTTTGCGTATTAATCGGAGACCAGGCTTTGTCTCCCAGGAGAATGGACTCGCCCTTCATCCGGATTGTGCGCACGGGGGTGACCAGCCACGTCATCGCGTCCACGTCGGGCTCGGACAGCCAAAGGCCTGCGTTCATGTGAACCTTTCCTTGCGCCGGGGCCTGCGATATCTGTACAGATTGATGACGCGCGTAGTAGGGAAAGCCGCGGGGGTACACGTTGACGTCGGGCCGGATATCCATCATTTCACAGATATTGAACCAACCGTTCGAACTATGTACTTCGTTGCCGGATACGACGTCTCCCCGGGCCACACTGTGTCCTGCGAAGAAATCTTCATCTGGCAGGCAGTAATTGTCGTCGTCGATTGACATCATGACATCGGCCCCGGATTCGAGAGCCATAAGAAATGCAATGTTGCGCCGATTATCGGAGTTATATGGTATGAGGCGCGCTAGATTGCGGAATTTCCGCAAGTAGGTTTCCTGCTCCTCGATGGTTGGGCAAACAACCTGCATCCCCGACCGGCGCAGCTGCGCGCACCGATCATAGGCAGATGCCGGCGTTTTGCGGTCAGGAATTATAAACACCTTGACGTGTTCCAGGTGGCCAAATCTCTCAAAGTTACGGCGGTAATCCTCCAGGATTTCAGGGTCGGCGATCGTTGTCATGACAAGCGCGGCAGAGGGTTGCATCCATTTTCCTTTCAAGAATGGGCGGGGCGATTCACTTTTGAATTCTAAGAACGCCCAAGACTGAATTGATTCAGAATTCAGCGCGAGACGCTTTGCGTGTCAGCCAAAGATCCCAGGGCTTTCGGCGGACATGGCCCTCCGCTCTCGCATTTGGACCAACAGGCGGGGCACGGCAATGGTCGTCGGGATCGCCACGCACACAGTGTAGGTAAGCGTAGTAGTCCAGGGAAGCGCGGATGTGCCGACATATCGTACCGCAAGGAACTTTGACAGCAGGCAGACCGCACCGAAAGTCCCACCGAAAATCACCTGAAAACGGATGATGCTGGCTCCATTCAGGAACATGGCTACTGCATTTCCGGCCACGTCAAGCAGCGCCCATACCCCGAATCCTGCCAGAAGCAGGAGGCTCGGATGTACTTTGTTTCCAACCCACAGATGAACGATCTTTTGCCCTCCGCAGACAAGCACCAAGGCCGCGGCGGCCGCGATTGCAACAGCCAGCTTTAGAGATCTGAACAGAGTTTTGCGCACCCACTCGATGTCGCCTCGAGAGATCGCCTCTGCGTAAGCCGGCCAAAGGGGAGCGGTAAACATGGATAGCATCAACGAGATCATCATGAACATGCGCTGGGGAATCGCGTATTGCGTGACGGCCTCCGGTCCCAGCACCCGGGCGATAATGAAATTGTCTGAAGAAAAGGCTAGGGCGCAGGCCAGTTGCAATACAAAAAACAAAAATCCCAGATTGCCGATCTTGCGGATCTTCTCCCATGAAATGAACCGTAGAGCTGGCCTCAGATCCCGCCGGGACCATCCAAAAAATACTGCTCCGTTGAGAACGGTAAACAATAACGGAGCACCCGCGTATGCCAAGAGAAGAGCCGGCAGTCCGCCGCGCCAATGCACCACGGCGAGGACCCCGATGAGTCCCGCAATACTGCTTGTCAATTGCCACAGGTTGCTCCGAAACCCTTGCTGTAAGCCCATCTGTGTCCGTTGCACCAGATCAACCGGAATATTAAGCGCAAGGACGAGAGCAAATGTGAGCAGGGCAGGTCCAGCCTCCGCCCTGGCAATCGGGGAGTGGACGTTAAACAGGCCCGCCCAGTCAACCCGCCTGTAAACAGGAAAGAAACCTGCAATTAAGAAGGCAGAGATCGCCATGAGGGCGGCAAAACCGCTCGAAACTGCCTGCCTCATACCTTGAGTGTCATTTTTCCCGTGCGCTGTCGCAGTGAGATTCATGACGCCATTCCCGATGCCGAAGTCGGCAAAGCTCATGATGGCGAGCACGGAACTGATCGCCATCCAAAGGCCGAATCGTTCAGTTCCCAGGTACGAAAGCGTGATCGGAACTGTCACCAGGGAGGTACCGACTCTCACGATGCGGGCCGCCGCCGCGGTGATGCCGCTAAGCGCAGCCCGCCGGTGCCGCTCGTGTGCCCGTGCTTCCGAACGCGACGAGTGCAGAGAGCCCTGGCGGAAGAGATTCCGAACACTCCCCAACGCTGGCAGTCCCAATACATTCAAGTGCCACTTCCAAGTCTGCTCGATCCTACCGGTCTATCTGAAGAAAAGGCTTGCAGAATCTAATCGAGCCCGCATCGTCAAAAATGAATCGATGAACCTTCTTACGGGAAGGCGGGTCTAAGTGAGCGATGATGAATCGTGCGCTCTAAATGGCGTTCGAGTGGCGGCGATTTTTTCGAAAGCCATATGCCGCCACTCGCCTGCGACATTGGCGAGAAGTCCGGATGATTTATGTCGGCCTACGAAAACTGCCTTTCGAATATTGGAGACCTGGCGGCAACTTCAACAACGTCAAAAGAGTTTCAATTTGGCGTTGCATCGCAGGTTCCCGGCGCAGTTGCTTAAACCCTGAAGCGAGAATCGCATATACACTTGACCCGATGAACCCGATCGCAAAGAGCCCAAAGATAATCAACGTGCGCTTCGGGGACGACCTCCGGTCCGGCTGGATGGCGGGTTCCACGACTTGGATAACCGCCGCCTCCTTAGCTTCGTCGAGTCTGGCCGCGTCGTATTGCTTCAGGAGCAGATCGAACAAGGCCTGCGTGTATTTGGCGTCATGCTCGGCACGGAGATAGTCCAAACCTGCACCCGGAACATCGGCCAGACCTATATCGCCAAAGCTGGACGAATGACTCTGCTGCTCGAGTTTGGCAGCTTCGCCCTCGATCGAGGAGAGTTCACTCTCAGCGATTTCAAGCTCTGGACTCCGTTCGGTTGAATAGGAGCGGAGGGCCTCGACCTCAACTTGCTTGGCCGCAACCTTGGCACGAAGCGCGGCGATGCTCTCGATTACTGCCTTGGCCTGGTCCTCGGGCTGAACCAACCCCTTCTTCTGCTGCACCTGCTGGAAAGCAAGCTCCGCGGAAAGAAGCGCCTCTTTTGCTTGCTTCATCTGCTGTTCGTAAAACAGCCGCCGCTGCGAGGCCTCCGTTACCGCTAGAGTTTGGGTGAGAATGCGCAGTTGATCGGGATAGGCGTTGGCCATCTCGGCGACACGCTTCTTGTCCTTATCGGTCACCGATACGGAGATGAATCCCGTCTTTTCCGACATCACAACAGCATTCGCCGCGAGCATCTTGCGAGCAGCCGTCATATCCTTGGCGTGGTACACCTGATCGAGGCTGAACTCGTGGATGATCGCATCCGCGATAGGGCGGGAATTCAACAAGCCTACATAGAGAGTATTCGGATCCTTCAGGGCGCTCAGCCCTCCACCTGCTAGCGCGGCCAATGAGCCTGTCCCTGAAGCCGAAAGCTGGCTCATCAGGGCGGCAGAGGAGGACGATTGCTGGGGCGTCATGATTTTGGTCGTGGCCGTATACTTCGCTGGCAGCGCAAAGCAAAGAATCAGGCCGAACAGGACTGCGAAACCCGTGACCTTAACGATCAGGCCCTTACGATAGGCCATTTGCACAAGGACAGCAATCAGTGTGACTCCCATGTCCCCGCTGGGGGCGTCGGGCGAGGAGCAGCCGTACTGCGCAGCCACCACCGGGTTTCTGAGCGTTTCTTGTTCAATCATCGGTTGCGCCTTTACCTGACCACGGAGAGGGCAGCTGCGGTGACGGCGGTTTGAGAAGCGAGGTTGGTTGCTTGCATGAGATTATTCATAAAAGTCGAGACCCGGAGCTTCTCCGGAACAATGATGGCGTCTCCGGGCAGCAACCTCAGGTTGTCATAGCTGCCGTGAGAGTGACTGTTGCGGGATTGACGGCTGACAACGGTTCCGTCCGCACGGATCACAAACATGCGCTTGGGATCCGCATCTCGGGTGGCGCCGCCGGCATCGTTTAAATAGGAGATGAGACGCTCTCTAGGCTCATAGCGGAAGGCATTGGCGTTGTAAACCGCGCCCGCCACCTCGACCGTGCTGAGCCGCGGCGGGATATAGTAGGCGTCTCCATCTTCAAGAGGGAAATTCGGAATGTCGGCGATCGTCGCAGCCTCAGGCTTCATATCCAGGACCACCCGGCCCGTGGGCCGAATTGAAGTGAGCCGAGCCAAGGCAGCTTGCTGCATGGCCAACTGCGCCTGTTGGTCAGCCCCGGTTTGACCGGCTTGTGGAATCGAATTTGCGTACTTGGTGACCAGTTCCCTTTGCATTTGTTCCGAGGATTGTTGCAGCTGCGCTTCCTGGGCGAGGCGCGCGGAAACGCGTGTGAATATCGAGGCGTAGAGGTAAGAGTGACCTGTAAGCCCCCCAGCCTTTTCGACAACATCTCTCAAGGTATCGCCGGGATTGATCCGGTACACGCCTGGCGCGTTGATCTCTCCGCCCACTCGGGCAAAGGATGCGTGCTTCTCCATCGGCAATTGAAGATCGGCACGCGAAAAGATCGTGACCACGTCACCAGGCTTCAATGGCTGGTTGTCGGCCGATGCGGGACTATCGAGCGCATTGCCGAGGTTAAATGGAACCAAGCGCGTACTCAGGTCGCGGTCGTCGAGACGCTCTATCAAGGCATATTCCCAGTTGATCTCGGCGCTATTCTGCCCGATGGAAGTCACCGTCATCGAGCCCGTACCTCCAGGCTGAACGGTGGTCGGGTTTCTCATTGCATCGGAACGTGGATTCCCGGATGAATCCATGCTCTGGTCTCCAGTTACATTCATGCCCTGGTCCTCAAATGCATCCGAACGCTGATTTCCGAGTGTATCTGTGCTCTGATTCCCATATGCGTCCGCGCGCGGATTTCCGACTGCATCGGCGCGCGGATTTGCGGATGCATCTGTGTACTTATATCCGGATGCGCCCGCGCGGCGAATAGCGAATGAATTATCGGGTCCGGGCTGAACAAGATGATTCTGCTGGTTCCAATAGTCGCGTGTGATCAGAAAGGCGCGGGAAGGAATCAGGTCCGAGACGCGCATGCCACTCTTCCAAAGATAGAGACCGGGCTCGGAAACGTTGCCTCGCAAGGTTACCGCGTTCGAAAACTTCGGCGAAACCGGAAAAACTCGCAGCAGGTCTCCGTCACGGAGCACCCGGGCTTGTCCCGGTGCGTCCAGAGCGAATTCTTCAACCTCGCGGCTGCTGTGGTTTTCAATCCGCTCCAGCACGGCCCGCTCGGCGTCAGCCAGGCTGGTCATTCCTCCCGCATCCTTGAGGGCGGCTTCCACAGTGGTTTCCCCTTTCAACTCGTAGATGCCAGGTTGATTTACATCGCCGCTAATGGCGATCTGCGGTCCAATCGCAGGGATGAAAATCACATCGCCGGGCAGCAGCCGGACATCGCGGGATTTGTCTCCGTTTTCAATCAGATCGTAGACATCGAATTCGGTTGCGGTCCGGCCTTCGCGCCGCAGTTGAACATGACGCATTGTTCCAGTTGCCGACGGGCCTCCCGAAGTAAAGAGCGCATCCACCAGAGTGCTGAGCGAACTGACCGTGTAGGCGCCTGGCTGCCTTGCGCGGCCCAAAACAAAGATCTGGATGGAGCGAAGCTGGCCCAACGCTACATTCAGTTCAAAGTCTTTGAATAGGCCACCGATAGCCGAACGCAGAAACCCTTCCAGCTGCGCGTAACGTAAACCGGCCACTGTCAAGGTGCCGACCCTGGGCAGATTGATCTGGCCGTTTCTGTCCACCGTCACGCGGGAATCGAGCTCGATCTTTCTCCAGGCGCGTATCAGTAGTTGATCTCCCGGGCCGAGCACATAATCGGCCGGCACCGGCACATTCTCCACCGGCGCAAATGTGGTTGGAACTTCGTCGAAGAGTTGACGACCGTATACCGGAAGCCGGCGTCCGGTAGCATCCTCGGCGAACTGCTCGAATTCGGACTTTGTTCGGAGCGGCCCGACAATCCTGGTCGGACTTGTGGCCCGGTTGCGATCCTCGACAAGGGGCGCAATCGGGCTGAGTGGGGCCATTTCTCCGGGAGTTGGATTGCCGCCAATCAGTACTTGCACTTCCGTGGGAACCTGCGCGCTGCCCGGGGCCGGCGTTGTCCTCCCTGCTTGATCCGGTTGCGTTTCCACGACCGGCGTGGTCAATACGGACTGGCCCGCGCAGCATGTAACGGACAACAGAATCGTTAAAAGAACTTTTTGACGCATAATAATACGCAATTTCTTGAACTCCGTCTTAAAGCCCGTCAATTCAATAGAGCTGCAGGCTTTAGTCTCGTCACCGCCAGGGTCTCGCTCTCCGCACGATGCACAGGGAATTTATCCGGCGCTGCACCGTGTGGCTTGACAGACAAGGCAGTCTTCAAAAGCTCGGCGCCGGGATTATAGTCGGGCACCAATTCCTTGAGCAGCAAAACGAGCCCGGAGATATCTTGTCCTTCAACTACAGCCTGCAAACGATGCAAAGACGCTTTGACTTGCATTGCATCGAGATTTT
The DNA here is from genome assembly GCA_964610185.1 of uncultured Occallatibacter sp. Taxonomy (GTDB): domain Bacteria; phylum Acidobacteriota; class Terriglobia; order Terriglobales; family Acidobacteriaceae; genus Telmatobacter. The sequence goes on from CAZSVJ010000087.1 coordinate 11,713, forward strand.
CGTGGCAGACATAGCTTCTAATCTTATTGTGCGAGGTCGGGAGTAGATGCTCATCCTGCAGATTCAATTCTTCGAACATCTTCTCCCCTGGACGAAGACCGATGAATTGAATCTCGATATCCCGGTCAGGTTGGAGCCCCGAGAGCAGAATCAGATTCTTGGCTAAGTCCACGATCTTAACCGGCTTGCCCATTTCGAGAACAAAGACCTCTCCGCCCTTGCCGATCGAGAAAGCTTGCAAAACCAGTTGGGCAGCCTCGGGAATGGTCATAAAATAGCGGGTCATTTCCGGGTGAGTGACCGTTACCGGACCGCCCGCGGCAATCTGTTCCTTGAAGACTGGAACGACACTTCCGTTGCTTCCGAGCACATTCCCGAAGCGCACTGCAACGAACTTGGTCCCGCCTTCCATCTGTAGCGCGCGAATGAGCAGCTCTGCTGTGCGCTTTGTGGCGCCCATGACACTGGTCGGCCGAACCGCCTTATCTGTAGAGATCATGACAAAATCGTTGACCCCATGCTCAGCCGCTGCACGAGCGACATTCCAGGTTCCGAAAACGTTGGTTTCGACGGCGGCAAATACGTGCTTCTCCATCAGCGGAACATGCTTGTAGGCGGCAGCATGATACAGAATCGACGGATGAAAGTGTTGCATCACGCGTTTCAAGGTGCCGCGGCTGTTGATACTGCCGATCTCCGGATAAAAGGTTACGTATGGAAACCTTTTGACCATCTCCTTGTCAATATGAAAGAGAGGGGTCTCAGCCTCATCGAAACCGACAATAGCAAGCGGACGGAATGGAGCAATCTGACGGCAGATCTCCGACCCGATAGAGCCCGCGGCGCCCGTCACCATGACAACCCGCCCTTGAATGCGCTCCCGAATCC